>NZ_JANGBZ010000069.1:0-13710 GCF_024462915.1 Clostridium sp. DFI.5.61 | reverse complement strand
TTTCTCTCCTCAATTTTGCTTTATTTCCCTATTGACTTTTTATTTGCAGACTTCGGGGCGAGGCCCCAAAACAATCTATGCGCCGCTGTCCCACGTTGACACCGCCGCCCATAGAAAAGGCGTCCCCCTCCGGACCGGCCGGAGAGGGACGCCTCTGTGTGGTGGGGCCAATGCCCCCCATCTGGATGGGGGCGTGGGGCCTGCGGGGACCAGCCGGTCACAGCAGGTCCAGGAAGCGGCAGCGGTCAAAACAGGCGAAGATCTCCTGACGGCGGGGGCGGGCCAGAAAGGGGACGCCGGAGGGGGAGCCGCACAGGGCGGGCAGGCCCTGTTCTTCCATCAGCCGGTCCAGCTCGTCCACGATCTGGCGCAGGGTGCGCCTGCCGTCCATCAGGCGCCGCTGGGCGTAGACCATGCACCAGCCCAGGGCAGCAGACTGCTCGCCGTCAGCCAGCTGCTCCACATACCGCAGATCGATGGTCTCCCGATCGATGGATATGCCGTCCCGGCCCAGGGCTTTGAGCTTGATCCGGTCTCCCCGGAACTGGGGGGAGGGTCTGGGACAGCGGCAGAGACCGGGGGCGGGAGCAGGCTCCATGACGGCGCTCCCGGCGGGGAAGGCCCGGGCCTCCTCCTTGGCGGAGGCGGTGATGTCCCGGGGGACATACCGGTCCATCTGGATGATGCGGTCGGCGGCGTGGAAGAAGGCGCCGGAGCTGCCTGCCACGATGACAGTGGAGATGCCGTGGATACCATAGAGCTCCCGGATGCGGTCGAGGAAGGGGGTGATAGGCTCCATGTCCCGGTGGATGACCCGCTGCATCAGCTCATCCCGGATCATGAAGTTGGTGGCGCTGGTGTCCTCATCCATGAGGAGCAGGGAGGTCCCCGCCTCCATGGCCTCCACCACGCCGGCGGCCTGGGAGGTGCTGCCGCTGGCGTCCTCGGTGGTGAAATGGACAGTGTCCTTTCCGTTGGGCAGGTTGTTGATAAACATGGAGATGTCGGTGTTCCGGATGCTCCTCCCGTCCTCGGCACGGATCTTGACCGCTGTGCGGTCGGTGATGACATACTCCCGCCCATCCCCGGCGATGTGGTCGTACACCCCCAGCTCCAGGGCCTTGAGCAGGGTGGACTTCCCGTGGTAGCCGCCGCCCACGATCAGAGTGATCCCCTTGGGGATGCCCATGCCGGTGATGGTCCCCCGGTGGGGCAGCTCCAGGGTGACCGAGAGCTCTCTGGGGGAGCGGAAGGGGACGGCCTGCTTCATGGGCAGGGAGGAGACGCCGGAGGTCCGGGGCAGGATGCTGCCATCGGCCACAAAGGCGCACAGGCCCAGGGCGGGCAGCTGCCGGCGGATATCCTGCTGGTCCTCCGCCAGGTCAGCCGCTTCCTGGAGGCGCTTTCCGTCCAGATTGCGGTAGAGCAGGGACTCCTCCACGCACCGGGGCAGCAGGTCGAAGAGGATCTTCTCCAGCTCCCGGGCGTTGATGGTGCGGCCGTTGGCGGGGAAGCCCACCTCCAGCCGCAGCAGCAGATCGCCGTGCTCCGGGTCCAGGGCGCAGGCGGTCCGCTCCAGCACCTCCTGGCCGCACCGGCTGATAGAGATGAGGCCGCTGTGTCCCGAGCCCTTGGCCTGAAAGGAGGCCTGGGCCGCCCGCCGGCCAAACTGGCGGGTGAGCGCATCCTGAAGGGCGATGCGCCGGCAGGGGGTCTGATAGAGCTGCCTGGGGAATCCGGCCTGCTTTCCGTTCACATGGATGCTCAATTTGGAGGGAGCGGCAAAGGGGTCCCCCTGTACGTGGTCGATGGACAGCACGTAGGCGGGGAACTGATAGGCGCCCCGGGTGTCCTTATAGGCCGGATAGCCCTTCCGGTCGATGCGGGCCAATAGGTTTCTCAAATCTGTTGAAGTCTGCATAGCGATACTCCTGTCAATTTGCTTTTGTGCCCCGGAGAGCGGCACAGGGCCTGAAGTACCTGTGGGAAAGGATGGAGGGAGCGCCTATCTCTCCTGCCGCTGGGCGAGGAAGTCGGAGATGGCCTCCACAGTCCGGGCCTGCTGTTCCTGAGGCGTGATCTCCGCCGGCGGGTCGCCCCGCTGGAGGCCGTAGCTGCCGAACTGGGCATGGTTGCCGCCGTCGATCTCCACCACATGTTCCGTATAGTCGATCTTGTCCTCCACGCTCTGATTCAGGGAGCCGTAGACGGTGAGGGTGTCTGCGGACGGGTATTCGCCGTAGAGATAGGCCCCCAGCAGGATGAGGCCGTCCACCTGGTCCCGGTGCCCGGCGGCGAATTGGGAGGCCATGGCTCCGCCCATGGAGTGTCCGGCCAGATACCAGTGCCGGATCTCCGGAAATTGGGCCATCACGTCTTCGGCGGCGTTGACATCAAAGATGGCCATGCGGAAGGGCATCTCCACCAGAATACAGGTGAGGCCGGTCCTCCGCAGCTGGTCCAGCAGAGGCAGGTAGGCAGCCCCCTCCACCTTGGCCCCGGGGTAAAAGATGATGGCAGTGTCCGTGGGATAGGACGGGGAGAGGATGGTCAGGCTGCCCTGGACCTCAATGTTCTCGCCGCTGGCCAATACATCCAGGGCCGCATCCTCTGCCCGGTAGTAGTCGGATACATACCAGAAAAATCCGGCCGCCAGAAGAAGCATCGCCAGCAGGACACCCGTGGCCAGCCGCAGCCCCTTCCGGTGAAAAACAGCTGTGATCTGCATAAGAGAGCCACTTCCCATCTGTTATGATCGGATCAGTTTCCTTGCTGGCGGGGGCTCGTGCGAAGTATCTCCGCACACCCGACCTGCGGGAGGCCTTTACTGGGGCTCTCCCCGTTTTTTTCGGAAAAGCCGATCCTTCAGCCCGTGGTGGATGCCGCTGTAACTGACCGGCAGCTCCACGGACAGCAGGATCTTGGCAAACCAGAGGAAGGACAGCAGGACCAGGACCGGGATGGCGCAGCAGGTCACCAGCATCACGGCCAGCGCCTCCATAAAGCGGTTGACCATCTCGCCCACTTTGTCCGTGATCCCGGAGACCCCGTCTGTCACGGTGGAGATCAGCCCGGAAAAGAAGCCTTTTTCTCCCTCGCCCGCCGTCTCTGATTCGCTCTCCAGCTCTGCGGCGGCATCTCTGGCTGTTTCAATGGTGGCCTCGATGGATGCCTGGTAGGAGTCCTCGATCAGATCAGAGACATAGACGCTGGCTGGGATGACCAAAAAGATCAGCAGTCCAAACGCGGTCAGCCTTGCCGCCAGCAGACGAAGGCTTTTCCAGTCAAAGAGGACATACAGCACATACAGCAGGCAGGACACGGGGATCAGGAAGGAAAAGGTCACCGTTCCGGTGATGGTCAGCAGATATTTTTCCAGGAACACGGCACACAGCACCAGCAGAAAATGGGAGCTCAGATCGGCCAGCTTGTCGGCGATCGGGGTGGCGACGTCACCGGGGATCAGCGTGATCGCCGCAGAAGCGGCGGCGGAGGCGGCGGACAATTCCAGCACGGTGGTCTGCTTCTCCTCCAAGGCTGCCAGAGTAGAGCCGTGAAGATCCGGGGACGAGGCGGGACCGGAAAGGACGAACACGGACAGCAGTGCGATGAGCAGCGGAATGACGACAAACAGCGTCTTTTTTTGCAGAACTTCCTTCATAGCTTTTCTCTCTTTCCATTTCTTTTTTGCATGAAAAAATGGCGGGCAGTGCAAGGCGGCGCGCTCAACAGTTACCTCTGTGGCCTGCGGCCTTTACAACAGCCTTTGCAGAGCTCGCGAAGCAGAGGAGAAAACTAGGGGGGATGCCCTGCGTCCCGCTCATAACAGCGATGCGGATATCCGCTCCAGCCCTGTCCCCAGTCCCTCAAAGCCTGCGCACCGGCTGGAGCAGGTGTTGACGGCGCGGTCCAGCAGGGGCTGGGCCTGGCGTTCCGTGTCCAGGCACAGGTCCAGCGCCAGCACGTCCTCCCACGCCCGGTTGAGGAAGGCCACCTCCCGGCGGCCATGAGTGCGGGTGAGGCAGGCGGGCCCGGCCTTTTCCAGATAGCCCTCCACCCGGGCCGGGGAGAGGCCAGCGGCGGTGAGGCTGTCGGTCAGGCCTGCGCGGAAGAGGCCGGGGATGTCCTCCCGCTGGAGAGGGGGCACATCCCAGCGGACAAAGGCGTAGCGGCTGTGGCAGTGGACGGCCAGCAGGCACCCGCGGCCCCGCAGGCGGATGACATGCAGGTCCCAGCAGAAGCGCCGGTCCGGCTCTGTGCCCCAGGCCGGCGTTTTTATCCCCAGGAACCGCTGGAGGGGAAAGGTCAGTCCCAGTTCCATCACGCCGCCTCCTCTCTCACAGGCGGGTCAGGATGTCCCGGAAAAAGCCGCGGGCGCGGTCCAGGTCCCCCTCATCCGGCCGGCCCTTGGCCAGGCCGCCCACCAGCTTGAAGGGGCCGAAGGTGTCGTAGCCCTTGCAGCCGAAGGTCCCCAGCACGGCGCAGCCCCGCTCCCCGGCCAGCTCCTTCAGCTCCCGGGTGCTCTGTCCCATGCCGCCCCCGTAGGTGCAGACGAAGAACACAGGCTTGCCATGGGGCAGATACTGCCGGGCGGCGTGTAAGACGCTGGTGTGGAACTTCCCAAAGTAGACGCCGGAGGCGAAGCCGACGCAGTCGTAGTCCTCCAGCCGGACGGTCTGGCAGACGGTGGCGTCGATCGGGTCGATCTCCCCCTCCCGGGCCATGGCCTCCAGCACCTTCCGGGTGTTGCCGTGGTGGCGGGAATAGTAACAGACGGCGGTTCTCATGACATGACGCTCCTTTTAAATGAGGATGCCCTCGCAGTGGTCCAGCTCGTGCTGGATGATCTGGGCGGTCCAGCCGGTGAAGGTCTTACACCGCTCCTGGAAACGCTCGTTCTGCCAGCGGACCTTGATGGACCGCCACCGCCGGGCCCTCCGGGTGCCGGAGAGGGACAGGCAGCCCTCCTCCGCCTCATAGGGGCCGGACCTTTTGACGATCTCCGGGTTGAGCATGACCAGATAGCTGCCCTCGTTGTCAAAGGCGATGATGCGCTTGTTCACGCCGATCATATTGGCCGCCATGCCCACGCAGCCCGCGCTGTGGTGGGTCAGCGTCTCCAGCAGGTCCGCTGCCGCGGGCAGGTCCTCCGGCGTGGCCGGCTCGGCCTTCTGGGCCAGAAAGGTCTCGTCTTTGCAGATGTCACGGATCATAATTTCGATCTCTCCTTTTGCGGCAGGCTCACCCCGGCACAGCGCGCAGCGCCTGTCTGGAGGTCGGTGACCGTCCCCTCAAAGTCCGTTTCCCCCCTCCGGGCCGGACCCGGCTGGGCGCTTGAGCTCGAAGGAGTGCTGATCCTCCCCGGAGAAGCCGGCGGCCTCGTTTTGGAAGAGGGGCAGAGATCTGATCTCGTCGGGCCATGGGTCCAGCTCCAGCCAGTTGAGAACGCGGCGGGGGCCATCCTCCAGTCCCCGCGTGATCCTCTCGCCGTTCTCAATGGCTGTGATATGCGCCTCCTCTTTCAGGCTGTCACAGGCATTATAGCACAGAAATGAGAAAAATGCCACGGGAACAAAGGAGCCTTTCTCCGCATCCATGCGGAGAAAGGCTCCCTAAAAACGAGTGAGACAGGCCGGATCAGGCCACGCCGATGGTGATCAGCAGGTTGGAAAAGATACGCTGTTCCCCGGTGGAGATGGCCAGCCGGACGCCGGGCTGACAGCAGGCGTCATAGAACTCATAGCGTCCCAGCTTGTTCAGCTCCATGCCGTCCAGCATGGTCTGGAACTCCCCGAAGATCTCCGGAGTGGTGCCGTCGGCGGGGTCCATGACCTCCGCCTTCTCGATATTCACCGTGCTCTGGATGGCGGCCAGGACGTCGGTAACAGTGGGCAGGCCGGGGGTCAGCCCCAGGTACACGGTCTCTGCCTGGCCGGTCTTGGAGTCCAAGGGGTAGTTGCCGTCTGCGATGAGGACCTTGTCCCCGTGGCCGCACAGGGCCAGGGCGGCCATGATGTCGGGGTGGATGAGCTTTCCTTTCAGCATTTGAATGACCTCACTTTTTCTCCGGAGGGGACGGGGCCCGCCCCGGAATGTTTACTTTTCGTTCTCCCGCAGCTCGCCCAGCTTTCCGCCGGGGTGGCAGCGGACGTATTTGACGGGGTCCCAGTCCTTCTCCACCTGGAGCGCCACAGAGAGGGCCTGAAGGGTGAGCAACTCCGCCAGCACGGAGTTGCGGGGGGCCCGGTTCAGGGGGCCGCCCTCCGCCTTGACGCCGGCGAAGAGGAAGGCGTCGGTGTGCTTGGCAAGCCAGCTGTTCGGGTTGCCGGAGACGCCGATGACCTTGCAGCCGTTGTTCTGGACAGCCAGCACGGTGGCCTTCAGCTCGGCGGTCTCACCGGAGTTGGAGATGGCGATGACCACGTCCCCGGCCGCCAGCTGCCCGCAGGAGCCGTGGACAGCCTCGGTGCCGTGGAGGTAGTAGGCGGGGTTGCCGGTGGAGGAGAACAGGGAGGCGGCGTAGGTGGACACATGGCTGCACTTGCCGATGCCGGTGACGTGGAGACGGCCGCCCTTGGCCTGGGAATCCAAGATCAGCTGGGCGGCGGCCTCGTACTCCTCAGGACTGCGGGCCTTCAAAAAGGCATTGAATTCGGTCTCTGCGGCGGCAAAGAAATTGGATACCGCCTGTTTGCTCTCAGGTTTCAGCATAACGACTCTCCTTATGGATAGGATTTGACTGCCCCCGCGGGGACGGGGACAGTCAAGGACAGATCACTGCTTCAAAGCGTCCAGCTCCGCCGGGTCAAAGCCCTGGTAGTCCCGCTCCACAAGGAGCTGCTGGACCTCCTCCACCGTGGGCAGGCTGGGCATGGCGCCCATACGGGACACAGTGATGGCGGCGGTGTGGCTGGCAAAAGCCAGGGCCTCGCCCTGGGGCAGACCGGCGGTGAGGCCGGTGCAGAAGGCGGCCACAAAGGAGTCGCCGGCGGCCGTGGGGTCGGCCACATGCTCCATCTTCACGCAGTGGGTGTGATGGATGCCGTTTTTCCCCGCCGCGATGGAGCCGTTTTCCCCCATGGTGATGATGAGGTTCTCCACCCCCCGGGCCTGGAAGGCCTGGGAGACCACGGCCACGTCCTCCATGTTGATGCCGTTGGAGACGTCGATGGAGTGGCCGGCCAGGATGGCGGCCTCGTGCTCGTTGGGGGAGAGGTAGGTGGCGCAGGCGAGCAGCCGGTCGGACATGGGGGCGGCTGGGGCGGGGTTGATCATCACGGGGACCCCGGCGTCGTGGGCCCACTGGGCCACCGCCTCGATGACCTCCATAGGCAGCTCGAACTGCATCATCACCAGGTCAAAGCGGCCGATCTCCTCCCGGAGCCAGGCCACGTCGTCCACCGTGATGGTGAAGTTGGCGCCGGGACAGACAGTGATGCGGTTCTGGGCGCCGTGTTCCGTCACCTCCAGGGTGATGTGGCCTACGCCGGAGGACTCCTGGGGGTCCACTGACACATGGGACACGTCCACACCGGCAGCGGCAGCGGTATCCGTCATGATCTTACCGAACGCATCGTCCCCCACCTGGCCCACCATGGTCACGTGGGCGCCCAGGCGGGCACACTGGACCGCCTGATTGGCGCCCTTCCCCCCCGGCGCGGTCTGGAACTTCAGGCCGATGACGGTCTCGCCGGAATTGGGGGCGCGCTTGGTGGAGGCGATCAGATCCATCATAAAGCTGCCCACCACCAGAATGTTTGGCTTTTTCAGCATGTCAGAGCTCCTTCTTGGACACTTTTTTTGTACAGTTCCACTCTTTTATTCTAATCATTTTTGCAGAGAAATCAAGAGCGGATACACATTTTTACAGGATGCCCAGCTGCTTTCGGACGTAATTCTCCATGGCGATGAGGCTCTCCACCTCGCCTCGGGCATTCTTGTCCAGTTTGGCTGCGTCGGCGCTGCGGGTCACCAGCGACATGGGGACGTCCACCAGGTTTTGATGGTATTTGGCGGAAACAGGGTAGGCCCGCATCTCGATCATGGCGGCGGTGGTCAGGAAGTGGGCTACCAGCTGGGCTTTCTCAGGATCAGAGTCCTTGTGGTCATAGGCCCACTTATAGAGATCCGGGTGGAAGTTGGCCATAACGCCGTTGTAGCCGGCGGAGCCATGGCAGTAGCTATCATACCAGGACTGGGCGTTGGCATTGAAGATCTTCAGGGGAGTGCCCTCCACGGCCTTCAGCCGCTCCCGGATCAACTCATAATCACAGCAGGTGTCCTTCAGAAATACCATGCGGCCCTCCGGGGCCACTTTGCGGAGAAAGTCTAGAGAGACCAGGCGCTTCCAGGGCATGGGGCACTCGTAGATGCCGAAGTCTACCTCTGGGAACCGGTCAAAGATCTCCTGAGCGTTCTGGAAGAAGACCTCCTCGCCCTCGTTGTTCTGATCCAAGCGGTTGGAGACCAGCACATAGGCGCCGATGCCGGGGATCTTCATCATGTCCTCGATCTGCTTATACTGGTCCGATTTGGAGTCAGCGGTATGTCCGGAGGCCACCACCTGGATGCGGCCGTCCACCGCGTCCACCACCGCCTTGGCGATATCCAGCTTCTCCTGCTCGGTGAGGAAGGCCATCTCGCTGGACTGGCAGACCGCAAAAATGCCGGTGCAGCCCTTCTTAATGTACCAGTTGCACAGGCCCTCGATGGCCTTGAAGTCCGGTTTGTTGTCCTCGGTAAAAGGGGTGATCATGACCGGCCATACGCCGGGCTGAATGGAAAATGCCATAATACAACGACCTTTCTTTTCCAAATGTTGTTCAGGGGGGCGGAGATCACTTGGCCGCTTTGCTCTTCTTGCGGAGCTGGCCGATGGCGGGCAGCACCAGGGAGAGAACGGTCAGGATCAGCAGGACCACCGTGATGGGGCGGGTCAGGAATATGCTGTAATCACCCAGAGACATGGACAGGGCGCGGCGGAAGTTGCTCTCGCACAGGTTGCCCAGCAGCAGGGCCAGCACGAAGGGACCCAGCGGCACCTCACAGCGCTTGCACAGGAAGCCCACAAAGCCGGCTGCGAACATGACATACACGTCGAACATGGAGTTGTTCACCGCGTAAGAGCCCAGGATGCAGAAGCCCACGACGATGACCCAGATGACCTCCTGGGGGACTTTCAGGATCAGGGAGGCGAACTTGGTGGACAGAAGGCCCAGGATCAGGATCATGATGTAGCCCACCACCATCAGGCCCATCACGTTGTAAACAAATTCAGGTTTCTCCACGAACATCATGGGGCCTGGCTGCATTCCATACATCATCAGGGAGCCGATGAGCACAGCGGTGACGCCATCGCCGGGGATGCCCAAGGTCATCATAGTGGTCATGGCTCCGCCGATGACGGCGTTGTTGGCACAGGAGGTGACGGCCAAGCCGTTGACTGCACCCTTGCCGAACTCCTCCGGATGCTTGGAGAAGTTCTTGGTCTGCTGCCAGCAGATGATGGCGGCGATATCACCGCCAGTGCCGGGCACCGCACCGATGACGGCGGAGATGGCACCGCATACCAGAGTGGGGATCACGCTGGCCTTGGTCTCCTTGGCAGTGGGGAAGGCCTCTGCGGTGTTGCTCACGATCTGGGCGTTCTTCCGGGCCTCCTTGTCGGCGGGGGAGCTCTTACTGATCTGGTAGAGCACCTCGCCCACGCCGAACATGCCCACCATGACTACGACGAACTCAATGCCGCTGAGCATGTTGATGTTGCCAAAGGTGAAGCGCAGGGCACCGGTCATGGGGTCCATGCCAATGGTGGAGACCAACAGGCCCAAAGCGCCGGCCAGCAGGCCCTTGAACACACTGCCGCCGGAGACACCGATCATCATGGACAGTCCGAACAGAGCCATGGCGAACATCTCGGGGGGGCCGAACTTCAGGGCAAACTCCGCCACGGGGAAGGAAAAGACGATCAGGACCACAGTGCCGATCAGGCCGCCGATGACCGAGTAAATGGTGTTCATATTCAGGGCTTTCTTCACCTTGCCCTGAGTGACCATGTAGTAGCCGTCGAAGGTCTGAGCGATGGAGGCGGGGGTGCCGGGCGTGTTGATAAGGATGGCGGAGATGCCGCCGGCCCAAATGGCGGAGTTATAGATGCCCAGCAGCACAGCCATGCCCTGCGCGGGTTCCAGCCAGAAGGTGAGGGGAGTCAGAATGGCGATGCCCATGGTGGCGGACAGGCCGGGCAGAGTACCGATGACCATACCGGCCACTACGCCCAGGATGCAATAGAAAAAGACATCCGTGGTAAAGATGGTGATAAAAGTATTGCTGATCAGTGAAAAATCCATATTGTTTCCTCCTCCCGTCTCAGAAATCCAGCATGACGTTGAGGACCTTGCTGAATACCAGATAGGTGGACACAGAATATGCCACCGCCAGGATCACAGCGGGGACCGGCTTCATCTTATACAGCAGCCCCAGGCCAAGAGAGAGGATCAGGCTGGCCGCAATGTAGTGGAAGAGGTTCCATACCACCAGGAAGGCCACGAACAAGACCAGAGAGATCAGAATAGCGATACCGTTCTCCTTGGTGATGGATTTGAGATCAAAATATGTGATTTTGTTTTTTGCGCCGATGGCGATGATGATCACGGAGACTGCCATGACCAGGACAGAGATCCCAACGGGGAAAGCTGAGGGACCGGGCGTCCCGTCCACCGCTGTAGAGCTGGGCAGCTGCATGGCCATGACCAGCCACCACAGGCCAATCAGGAACCCTATCAGGCCCAGGACCGTGTCGGAGTTGAAAATAGAATTTACTTTTTTCGGCTCCACGTTTGTTTTCACCCTTTCCTTTGAATCAAAAAGCGATCGGGCCGGCCGCAGCAGGCCGGCCCGATGCCCCTATCACAAGATTCGTGCGACTGAGATTGGAGCAGCGTTTACTGCGCAGTGTCGGTGAAGTACTCGGTGTAGAACTCGTACTGGGACTGCGCAAACTCAGCGAACTCTTCATGGTCCATGATCAGGGGGGAGTACTGCCCCTGAGAGGCCAGCTCCTTGAACTCCTCGGAGTTGACGGCCTTCTCGAAGGCGGCATACAGGACTTCCTTCACATCGTCGGGAGTGCCCTTGGCTACGCCAAAGCCGCCCCAGGCGGTGACATCCACATCATACCCCAGCTCCTGGAGAGTGGGGACGTCGGGGTTGAACTCGCTGCGGTCGCTGGAACAGACAGCCAGGATCTTCAGCTTGCCGGAGGCGACACCGGAGGCCACCTCGGACTCAGAGACGGGAACCATCTGCACATGGCCGCCCATCAGGTTGGTGACGGCGGTAGCGGCGCCGTCAAAGGGCACCAGGTTGATCTCGATGCCGGCGGCCTTGGCGAAGGCATCAGCAGCGATATGCCACACAGAACCGGTGCCGGAGGTGCCGACCTGGAGCTCGCCGGGGTGCTCTTTGCACCAGGCGACCAGGTCCTCGATGCTGTCCCACTCGGAGTCGGCGCTGACAGTGATGGCAGCGGGCTGAATGTTGCAGGCATAGATCATGTCGAAAGCGGAGGGCTCGATGATCTCGGTCAGACCCTGAGCCTTGACCATGGCCAACTCACAGGGCAGGTAGCCCACGGTGTAGCCGTCGGGGGTGGATTCCTTTACGTAGGTCATGGCCACCACACCGGAGCCGCCGGTCATGTTGGTGGCGGGGAAGGGAACGCCCAGCTCATCAGACACCATCTGAGCGATAAAGCGGGCGTTGGTGTCAGACAGACCTCCAGGAGAGGCGTGGATGATCATGCTCAGGCTTTTGCCGTCAGGGAAGTTGGTGGTGGTAGTGCTGCTGGCGTCAGAACCGCTGCCGGAAGCGGCGGCGCCGCTGCTGGCAGCCGGGCTGGAAGTGTTGCCTCCGCCGCAGGAGGCCAGAGTCCCCAGGATGAGGGCGGTGCTCAAGCCAGTTGCAAGAAGTTTTTTCCAATTTTTCATTGTGGAATCCTCCTTATTTTATTTGTCGCGTTTGGTTTCCTTTTTATTTCTATATGTGCCGGCATCCTCCGGCGAAGAGGGGAGGCACACATAAAAAACAGAACGATAGGGAGGGCTCAGCGGTAGATGCGCTCCCGCATGCGCAGGGCCGCATTTTGCAGGATGCCGGCGCACTCCATCAGCTTCTCGTCCGTCATGGTGATGGCCGGGCCGGAGGTGCTCACCCCGGCCACCAGCTTGCCGGCAGAGTTGTACACAGGAACACCCACACACCGCACGTTGGGGTCCCGCTCGCTGTTGTCGATGGCGTAGCCCCTCCGGCGGGTGCGGCGGAGCTCCTCCACGATGGCGTCCAGGTCGGTGATGGTGTTGGGCTGAAAGCGGGTGCGCTCCGCGGGGATGTGGGCGAGCCACTCCTCCTCGGGCATGTGGGCCAGAATGGCTTTGCCGATCCCAGTGCAGTAGAAGGGGGAGGTCTCCCCCAGGATGTCCCGGTAGGGGAGGACACCCATCCGGTTGGCCGGGTGAGCCACATAGAGGTAGAGGACGTTGGTCCCGTAAGGCAGGCCGAAGTAGACGATCTCATTGGTCTTGCCGGCCGTGTCCACCAGGATATCATACACCGCGTTGGGGTAGCCCAGGTTCTGGTTGATGATGAAGGCGTACTCCAGGATCTTCAGACCCAGGGTGTAGCGCCCGTCGGGCAGCCGGTCCAGATACCCCATGGAGGTGAAGGTGGACAGAATGTTGTGGATGTTGGACTTGGTCACCCCGATCCGCTCCGCCAGCTCCGTTACCCCCAGGACCGGCTCCTGGATGGTGAAGCAGGAGAGGATCTTCAGGGACTTTGCCAGCGACTTCACTTTTGGTTCTGAACATTCATCCATGACGCCCACCTCCGTTCTTTAATAGAGAACACACTTCCTTATTGCAATACTATTATATAAATCTGCTCAAAAAAAGGCAAGAGGGCAATTTTTTTTCGGCGGAACGCCAGCGAAAAAGGGAGAAAAAGGAGGGTTTTGCGACTGGCGTTTTCTGATCGAGAACCACCTGGAAGCTTTTTTTGACAGGGAAGATTTTTTGCCGCTTGCGGAGGGGGAGGGAGGGAGATTATAATAAGGGTGCAAAGTCCTCTGAGGGCCCGCTGGGCTGGGACCACAACGAAAGGAGAAGACAAGTTATGATCTACGACAGTTTGAAGCATATGGAGGCGTATCAGGGTGTCCATCCCGGTATCTATAAGGGACTGGAGCTCCTAAGGGATACCGATTTCTCCAAGCTGGAGGACGCCCGGGTGGAGGTGGACGGAGAAGATCTGTTCTATTTGTTGCAGAGCTACGAGTCCAAGCCGGCCAACGACACTCCCGAGGCCCACAAGAAGTATGTGGACATCCAGTTTCTGATCTCCGGGCGGGAGAAGATGGGGGTCGGTGCCCTGGAGGACATGAAGGAAGAGGTGGAGGCCCACCCGGAGCGGGATATCTGGTTCTACCACGGCCCGCTGGACGAGATCACCCTGGGCGGGGACAAGTTTGTGGTCCTCTTCCCGGGGGATGCCCATGCCCCCAACATCGCGGTGGACGGACCTGAGCCTGTACGCAAGTGCGTGGTGAAGGTCAAGCTGTGACAACAGACAGACTGGCAGGGACAGCCTCTGCCGGAGAGAGAGAACGGGGGGGGGGGGGGGGGGGGGGGGGGGGGGGGGGGGGGGGGGGGGGGG
>NZ_JANGBZ010000068.1:0-14490 GCF_024462915.1 Clostridium sp. DFI.5.61 | reverse complement strand
AGGAAACGACAATGGCTAGATTTGAGAGAGAACCCAGCGAGTTCGTGGAGAAGCTCGTTTCCCTGAACCGCGTATCCAAGACCGTCAAGGGCGGCCGCGTGATGAAGTTTGCCGCCCTGATGGTGGTGGGTGACGAGAAGGGCCGTGTAGGCTTCGGCACCGGCAAGGCCGCCGAAGTGCCCGAGGCCATCCGCAAGGGCATCGAGGATGCCAAGAAGAACATGATCACTGTGTCCCTGGCGGGCACCAGCATCCCCCACGAGGTGATCGGCGAGTTCGGCGCCGGCCGCGTGCTGATGAAGCCCGCCGCCCCCGGTACCGGCGTCATCGCCGGCGGTCCCGTCCGTGCGGTCATGGAGGCCGTGGGAATCAAGGACATCCGCACCAAGTGCCTGCGCTCCAACAACCCGCAGAACGTGGTCTCCGCGACCTTTGAGGGCCTCAAGTCCCTGAGGAGCCCCGAGGAAGTGGCCCGCATCCGCGGTAAGAGCGTGGAAGAGATCGTGGGTTAAGGAGGACGTTCCAATGGCTAATCTGAACATTAAGCTGGTCAAGAGCCTGAACGGCCGCATCGCCAAGCATCAGGCGACTGCCGAGGCCCTGGGCCTCCGTAAGATCGGCGACACCACCGTGCAGCCCGACAACGCGGCTACCCGGGGCAAGATCGCCCACATCGGCTACCTGCTTCAGGTCACCGAGGAAAACTGACGAAGGAGGCGCTCGAGAAATGAATCTGCATGAACTCTCTCCCGCAGCCGGCGCGAACAAGCAGCCCTACCGCAAGGGCCGCGGCGCCGGTTCCGGCAACGGCAAGACCGGCGGCCGTGGACACAAGGGCCAGAAGGCCCGTTCCGGCGGCGGCGTCCGCGTCGGGTTCGAGGGCGGCCAGATGCCTCTGGCCCGCCGCCTGCCCAAGCGCGGTTTCCACAACATTTTCGCCAAGCCCCTGGAGTCCATCAACGTCTCCGCTCTGGAGAAGTTCGAGGACGGGGCTGTGGTCAACGCCCAGGCTCTGCTGGAGAAGGGTATCCTCTCCAAGTGCCAGTACGGCGTCAAGATCCTGGGCAACGGCAATCTGACCAAGAAGCTGCATGTCCAGGCTTCCGCCTTCTCCGCTTCCGCGAAGGAGAAGATCGTCGCGGCTGGCGGAAAGTATGAGGTGATCTAAGTGATCGAAACAGTACGCAACGCGTGGAAGGTCCCTGAGTTGCGCAAGAAGATCATGTTCACCATCTTTGCGCTGCTGATCTTCCGCCTGGGTTCCGCCGTGCCGGTGCCCTATATTGACTCCACCACCCTGGAGACTTATCTGGCGGCTCAGAGCGGCACCATCCTGGGCTTGATGAACGCCATGAGCGGCTCCGCCTTCTCCATGGCCACCGTCTTCGCCCTGAGCATCCAGCCCTATATCAACGCATCCATTATCATCCAGCTGCTGACCGTGGCCATTCCCGCTCTGGAGCGGCTGGCCAAGGAGGGCGGCGAGGAGGGCCGCAAGAAGATCGCCTCCATTACCCGGTACACCACTGTGGCCATCGGACTTCTGCAGGGCTTCGGCTACTACACCCTGATCAAGAGCTACGGCCTGGTGGAGAGCGGCAGCGTCAACGGCATCTGGGCGGGCATCGTCATCGTCCTGTCCTTCACCGCCGGTTCTGCCTTCCTGATGTGGCTGGGTGAGCAGATCACTGAGTTCGGTATCGGCAACGGCATCTCCATCATCCTGTTCGCGGGCATCGTCTCCCGCGGTCCCCAGATGGTGGGCGACATCTACACCGGCGTGACCAGATGGGCCGCCGGCCTGAGCGCGGAAGAGCTGACCCAGATGGGGATGAGCGAGACCGCTATCACTGCCTACCAGAAGAGCCTGCTGCCCCCCTGGGTGGTGGCCCTGATCGTAGTGGGCATGCTGGCCCTGGTGATCTTCATCGTGTTCATCTCCAACGCTGAGCGCCGCCTGCCTGTGCAGTACGCCAAGCGGGTTGTGGGACGGAAGATGTACGGCGGCCAGTCCACTCACATCCCTATGAAGGTGAACATGAGCGGTGTCATGCCCATCATCTTTGCCCAGTCCATTGCCTCTCTGCCCGCCACCATCGGGGCCTTTACCGGCCACACCATGGATTCTCCGGGCTTCTGGGGCGGCTTCCTGAAGCTGTTCGACACCAGCAAGCCGTTCTACAGCATCCTGTATTTCCTGCTGATCATCGGCTTCAGCTATTTCTATGCCACCATGCAGTTCAACCCCATTGAGGTGGCCAATAACCTGAAGAAGAACGGCGGCTTCATCCCCGGCTTCCGTCCTGGCAAGCCTACCGCTGACTTCATTACCAAGGTGCTCAACAAAATCACCATGTTCGGTGCGCTGTACCTGTCTGTGATCGCCATCGCGCCCATCATCACCGGGAACCTGGTGGGTTACAGCTCCCTGGCCATCGGCGGTACTTCCGTCATCATCGTGGTGGGCGTGGCCCTGGAGACCGTCAAGCAGCTGGAGGCCCAGATGCTGATGCGCCACTACAAGGGCTTCCTGGAGTAAGGGGCTTTGATCATGGGTATGAAGCTGATCATGCTGGGCGCCCCCGGTGCGGGCAAGGGCACACAGGCTGAGATCCTCAGTGCCAAGCTGGGCATTCCGACCATATCCACCGGCAATATCCTCCGCGCCGCCATCAAGGACGGCACGCCCATCGGGCTCCAGGCCAAGTCCTATATGGACGCGGGCAAGCTGGTCCCCGACGAGGTCATCATCGGCATCGTGGCCGAGCGCCTGGCTCAGCCCGACTGCGCAAGCGGCTTCATCCTGGACGGGGTGCCCCGCACCATCGGCCAGGCCGAGGCCCTGGATCAGGCCGGCGTCACCTTTGATCACGTGCTCTCCATCGAGATCTCCGATGCGGAGATTGAGGAGCGCATGGAGGGACGCAGAGTCTGCTCCACCTGCGGCGCACCCTACCACATTCACGCCAAGCCCCCCAAACAGGAGGGGATATGCGACAGCTGCGGCGGCGTACTGATGCAGCGCGATGATGACAGGCCGGAGACGGTGCGTCACCGCCTGGAGGTCTACCACAGCGAGACCGAGCCGCTGAAGGGGTACTATGAGTCCAAAGGGATCCTGAACCCCATCCCGAATCAGCCCACTATAGAGGGGACCACTGAGGTCATCATGGAGGCGCTGAAGGCGTGAAAGGCGTAGAACTGATTTCCATTAAATCTCCCAGGGAGATCGAGGCCATGCGCCGGGCCGGGCGGATCACCGCCCAGGCCCGGGCCCTGGCTGGTTCCATGGTGGCACCCGGCGTCACTACCCATGAGATCGATACAGCGGTCCGCCGCTTTATCGAGAGCCACGGGGCCAAGCCCTCTTTTTTGGGCTACGGCGGTTTTCCCGGTTCGGCCTGCATCTCGGTGAACGACGAGGTGATCCACGGCATCCCCGGTCCCCGGAAGCTGAAGGAGGGCGACATCGTCAGCGTAGACGTAGGTGCTTTCATCGGCGGCTTCCACGGCGACTGTGCCGCCACCTATGCCTGCGGTCAGATCAGCGATCAGGCAAAAAAGCTGATCGAAGTGACCCAGCAGAGCTTTTGGGAGGGCATCAAAATGGCTCGGAAGGGCTGCCGGGTGTCCGATATCGGCCATGCGGTCCAGGCCTATGTGGAGGCCAACGGCTTCTCTGTGGTCCGGGACTATGTGGGTCACGGTGTGGGCGCAAAGCTCCACGAGGCCCCAGAGGTACGTAATTTCGGCCCCGCAGGCCACGGCCCCCGTCTGCTGCCCGGCATGACTCTGGCGGTGGAGCCCATGGTCAATGTGGGCGACTGGCAGATCCGGGTGCTGCCCGACGGCTGGACCGTCAAAACGCTGGACGGCTCTCTGGCCGCCCACTATGAAAATACGATCCTCATCACCGAAGGTGACGCCGAGGTCCTCACAGTCACCGAGGATGGAGCCTATGTTTGATTACACAGGCCAAATCGTCCAGGCGACCGCCGGACGGGATAAGGGCGGCGTGTTCTGCGTCGTTGCTATGGACCAGCGGCAGGAGCGACTGCTGCTGGCAGACGGGAAACGAAGAAAGGTCTCCCGGCCAAAGGCAAAGAAGCTGGGCCATGTACGGCAGCTGACCGAGGTCCGGCAGGAGTATGACCACCCGGCCATCCACAAGCTGAGACAAGGGGAACCGGTATCAGACCGAGAACTGAGAAGGGCGCTGGCCGCCTTCAAGGAGGGAATCACGCTTGGCGAAAGATGATATGATTGAGCTGGAGGGAATCGTCACCGAATCCCTTCCCAATACCACCTTCCATGTGGATATTGGCAATGGCCACATCATTCTGGCCCACATCTCTGGGAAACTTCGCATGAACTTCATCCGTATCCTGCCCGGGGACAAGGTGACCGTGCAGATGTCACCCTACGACCTCACCCGGGGCCGTATCACCTGGCGTTCTAAGTAACTATTAACGACCGCGCTGTCACAGGCTGGTTCCTCTGGAGCCTTGCCTCCGGGGAATCCGTTCCCTCAGCGGCCGCAGGCCGCCTTAAAGCGAAGCCCAGCGAAGCGGGTCCGCTTTGGAGAGGAGGGGCAGTGAAGCGAACGAACATTCAGCTCTGGCTGGATGTGAGCGATGCGAAGCTTGTGACAACGACGGGGCCATTCAGGCATTCATCAGGAGGTTATCACAATGAAAGTAAGACCGTCCGTGAAGCCCATGTGCGAGAAGTGCAAAGTCATTAAGCGCAAGGGCAAAGTCATGGTAATTTGCGAAAACCCCAAGCATAAGCAGAGACAAGGTTAAATTGGAGGTGCTGTAATAAATGGCTCGTATTGCCGGTATTGACCTGCCGAGAGAGAAGAGAATCGAGATCGGCCTCACTTATATCTACGGCATTGGGCGCACCAGCGCCAACAAGATCCTGGCCGAGGCCGGGATCAACCCTGATACCCGCGTGAAGGACTTGACCGAGGAGGACGAGGCCAAGCTGCGTGAGGTCATCGGCCACAGCTACGTGGTGGAGGGCGACCTGCGCCGCAATGTGGCGATGGACATCAAGCGGCTGACTGAGATCGGCTGCTATCGTGGCATCCGCCACCGCAAGGGCCTGCCTGTCCGCGGCCAGAGATCCAAGACCAACGCCCGTACCCGTAAGGGTCCCAAGCGTACCGTCGCCAATAAGAAGAAGTAAGGAGGGATAAGCATGGCTACTGCTACTAAGGGTAAGAAAGTTATCCGCAAGCGCCGCGAGCGCAAGAATGTTGAGAAGGGCCAGGTGCATATCCGCTCCTCCTTCAACAACACTATGGTCACCGTGACCGATATGCAGGGCAACGCCCTGTCCTGGGCCTCCTCCGGCGGCCTGGGATTCCGCGGTTCCCGGAAGTCCACCCCCTTCGCCGCTCAGACCGCCGCCGAGACGGCTGCCAAGGCCGCGATGGAGTTTGGCCTGAAGAGCGTGGAGGTCTTTGTCAAGGGCCCCGGCGCCGGCCGTGAGGCCGCCATCCGTGCGCTGCAGGCCGTGGGCCTGGAGGTCACCCTGATCAAGGACGTGACCCCGGTCCCCCACAACGGCTGCCGCCCCCCGAAGCGCCGCCGCGTCTGATCTGGAAGAAGGAGGTTTTTGACACATGGCTAGAAATATGCAGCCTATTGCCAAGCGGTGCAAGGCCCTGAACCTGTCCCCCGCTGCCATGGGCTATGCCAAGAAGAACACCAACCGCAACCCCAAGGGTCAGATGCGGAAGAAGCAGTCCGAGTATGCCCTTCAGCTGACCGAGAAGCAGAAGGTCAAGTTTGTCTACGGCATCATGGAGAAGCAGTTCCACATGTACTATGAGAAGGCTTCCCGGATGCCCGGCAAGACCGGTGAGAACCTGCTGACCCTGATCGAGCGCCGCCTGGACAACGTGGTGTACCGCCTGGGCTTCGCCATGACCCGCCGTGAGGCCCGTCAGCTGGTGACCCATGGCCACTTCACCGTGAACGGCCAGCGGGTGGACATTCCCTCCTTCCTGGTGAAGGTGGGCGACGTCATCGAGGTCCGGGAGAAGAGCCGTTCCTCTGTCAAGTTCAAGCGCCTGCTGGGCGAGGACGCCATCCAGGTCAATGTGCCCAAGTGGCTGGACCACGCGAAAAATACCCTCCAGGGCAAAGTCGTTGCTATGCCCGCACGGGACGACATCGACTTCCCCGTGGAAGAGCACCTCATCGTCGAGCTGTACTCTAAGTAATTCGCTTAGAAAACCCTCAGAATTGGTGAGCTGAATGAGACAGTGCTTGCAAGCTGTCGCGAAAAGGAGGGTATATAGCATATGGTAGAAATCGAAAAGCCCCGCATCGAATGTATTGAGAACCCCGGCGATAATTCCTATGGCAAATATGTAGTGGAGCCGCTGGAGCGAGGCTATGGCACCACGCTGGGCAACTCTCTGCGCCGCATCCTTCTCTCCTCTCTGCCAGGCACGGCGGTGACTTCCATCAAGATCGCCGGCGTCCAGCATGAGTTCACCACCATTCCAGGTGTGAAGGAGGATGTGACCGAGATCGTCCTCAACGTGAAGAGCATCATTGCCAAGCTGTACAGCGAAGGCGTCAAGACGGTCTACATTGAGGCAAACGGCGAGTGTGAGGTCACGGCCGGCGATATCAAGTCTGACGGCGAGGTGGAGATCCTCAACCCGGACCTGCACATCGCCACTCTGGGCCCCGACGCCAGCCTGAACATGGAGCTGACCCTGTCCCACGGCCGCGGCTATGTCCCCGCCGACAAGAACAAGACGCCCCAGACTGTCATCGGTGTGATCCCGGTAGACTCCATTTATACCCCGGTGCGCAAGGTCAACTACACCGTGGAGAACACCCGTGTGGGCGACGCCACCGACTATGACAAGCTGACCCTGGAGGTCTGGACCAACGGCACCATCGATGCCCGGGACGCCGTTTCCCTGGGTGCCCGCATCCTGTGCGATCATTTCGCCCTGTTCACCGACCTCAGTGAGACCATGGGCAACCGCTCCACCGTGGTGGAGAAGGCGGAGACCCAGCGGGACAAAGTGCTGGAGCTGACCATCGAGGAGCTGGACCTGTCCGTCCGTTCCTTCAACTGCCTCAAGCGCGCCAATATCAACACGGTGGAGGACCTGATCTCCAAGACCGAGGAAGAGATGATGAAGGTGCGCAACCTGGGCCGCAAGTCCCTGGAAGAGGTCATCAACAAGCTGGCCATGATGGGCCTGTCCCTGGCCAGCGACGACAGCAACGGCTGAGAGGCGTCCCGCCTCCCGGGACAGGGCGGAGGTATGTAACGTTCCGCTTCGCCTGGCAGGGTCCTCCCTGTCCCCGCAAGGGTGTCCTCCGGGGCCGTCCGGCCCCTGAACGAATTCAGAAATTTCGCCGCGCGAAATATAGGAGTGTCTGATATGTCTCTGAAACACCGTAAACTGGGCCGCACCAGTGACCAGCGCCGGGCCATGCTCCGCGCTATGGTGACCTATCTGCTGGAGAACGGCCAGATCAAGACCACCATCACCCGCGCCAAGGAGGTCGCTCCTCTGGCCGAGAAGATGATCACCCTGGCCAAGCAGAACGACCTGGCCGCTTACCGCCAGGCTCTGGGCTTCATCACCAAAGAGGATGTGGCCAAGAAGCTGTTCCAGGAGCTGGGCCCCAAGTATGCCGGCCGCAACGGCGGCTACACCCGCGTTGTCCGCATCGGTCCCCGCCGCGGCGACGCCGCTGAGATGGCCATCATCCAGCTGGTGTAACAGCAAGATTTCCCAAAGTGAGTCCCCGCCTGCTTTCCGAGCAGGCGGGGCTCTTTTCTTTTAGGGCAGGGAGAGGGGGGCGGTGCTGGAAGGGCAAAAAAGGAGGAGAAAGGAAATTTCCTCTTGACTGTCAACCTGGTGCATACTTTATACTGGGGACAAAGGAGGGAGGACCATGACCATTAAGGAGCTGGAGCGGCAGACCGGCCTGCCCCGGACCACTATTCGCTTCTATGAACAGGAGGGCCTGATCGCTCCGGAGCGCCGGGAGAACAACTATCGTGACTACTCGGAGGAGGATGCGGCGACTCTGGAGAAGATCAAGCTGCTGCGGAAGCTGAGCCTGGAGGTGGGGACCATCAGCCGGCTGAAGGCGGGAGAGCTGACCCTGTCTCAGGCCCTGCGGGAGCAGGCCGCCGTGCTGGAGGCAGACCGGGGGGATCTGGAGCGCTACGCCCAGGTGTGCCTGGAGATGAGCCGGACAGAGGTGGACTTCGGGACGCTGGACCCGGAGCCCTGGCTCAAGGAGCTGGAGAGCCGGCCCCTGCCGCCCTCCCGGCAGGTGGACCTGTCTCGGGACTCCATTGCCGCCGCCCCCTACCCCTGGAGAAGATACTTTGCCCGGGGGCTGGATGTAGGGCTGTGCACCTGTCTGTGGATGGCCGTGCGCTATCTGGTGCTGGAATGGTATGCCCCCGACCAGGTCCTGGATGGGGCGCTGAGAAGCCTGGCTGATATGTACGGGGGCTGGCTGTTCCTGTTCCTCCTGGAGCCGATCCTGCTGGCCGCCTGGGGTTACACCCCCGGCAAGTGGATCATGGGGCTGCGGGTACGGCGGGAGGACGGCCGGAAGCTGACATGGGAGGAGGCGGGCGACCGGCTGGTGGGCGTTTTCTTCCGCGGGACGGGGCTGGGCATCCCTATCTACAACATTGCCCGCCTTTGGGACTGCTATGAGAAGTGTTCCAAGGACCAGGTAATGTCTTGGGACCAGGGGCTGAGCTATACCGCCCGGCCCATGAAGTGGGGGCGGGGGGCAGTCCTGGCGGCGCTCTGCCTTCTGGTCACGGCCGCAGAATTTCTGGTGACCGACCGGAGCTATCTTCCCCCTTATCCCACGGAGCCGCTGACCGCAGAGCAGGCAGTGGAGAACTACAACTGGTATGAGAGACGCCGGACAGAGCTTCTGGGGACTACATCCAGGACCTCTCTGAACAGAGACGGGAGCTGGGCGGTCCAGCCCTCCGCCTATGTCAGCTGGAGTCAGTGGATCGAACTGGAGAAGGGGGCTGGGGAGTGGAGCCCGGTCGTCTGGACGGTGGACCAGGATGGCCGCGTGACCGGATGGAGCGTGACATGGGACGCGGCGGGCAACCCCTACCAAACGGAACTGGAAGTGCTGGAGCCGGCCATGAACATTTTGTCCCCCCTCCTCTTCGCCCTGGCCCCAGAGGCTGGGGAGGGGAGCTTCCTCTGCCAAGAGCGCTTTACCCAGGCCCGGCGGGCATCGCTGCACATGGTGTTGAGCATCCTTGAGGACACCCGCCTCCAAGGGGCGGGGACTCAGGGGAAAGTCCAGGGGATGGGGGGCGTCACCCTGGAACTGGAGGTGCTCACCGCCCGGGGATATAGCCGCACCTCGTACAGCGATGGGATGACCAAGCTGGATCAGGAGGACCCCGGCGCGGGAGATCTGGTCATTCGGTTTACGGCCTCCCTGACGGAGGGATGAAAAAGAGGCCCCCTGGAGCTCCAGGGGGCCTCTTTTGATAGGAAAGATCAGTAGGTCAGCTTCTCCTCCAGCCAGCTCTTCAGCTCACTGATGGGAACACGCACCTGCTCCATCGTGTCACGGTCCCGGATGGTGACTGCGTTGTCCGCGGGGGTCTTGTCGTCGCCCACGGTCTGGAAGTCCACGGTGATGCAGTAGGGAGTGCCGATCTCGTCCTCACGGCGGTAGCGCTTGCCGATGGAGCCGGCGTCGTCATAGTCCACCATGAAGTACTTAGACAACTCGGCCTGGATCTCCCGGCCCTTGTCGCCCAGCTTCTTGGACAGAGGCAGCACAGCACACTTGAAGGGGGCCAGGGCGGGGTGGAGGCGCAGGACGGTGCGGACATCGTTCTTCTCGGCATCCACCACCTCCTCGTCATAGGCGTCCACCAGGAAGGCCAGGGTGACCCGGTCGGCGCCCAGGGAGGGCTCGACTACATAGGGGATGTAGTGCTCGCCGCTCTCCTGGTCAAAGTAGGTCTGATCCTTGCCGGAGGTGTTCTGGTGGGCGGTCAGGTCGAAGTTGGTGCGGGAGGCCACGCCCCACAGCTCGCCCCAGCCGAAGGGGAAGACGAACTCAAAGTCGGTGGTGGCGTTGGAGTAGTGGCTCAGCTCCTCGGGGTCGTGGTCCCGCAGACGCAGGTTCTCGTCCCGGATGCCCAGGCCCAGCAGCCAGTCGTGGCAGAACTGCTTCCAGTAGGCGAACCACTCCAGCTCAGTCCCCGGCTTGCAGAAGAATTCCAGTTCCATCTGCTCAAACTCACGGGTGCGGAAGGTGAAGTTGCCCGGGGTGATCTCATTGCGGAAGGACTTGCCGATCTGACACACGCCGAAGGGCAGCTTCCGGCGGGTGGTGCGCTGGACGTTCTGGAAGTTGACAAAAATGCCCTGGGCGGTCTCGGGGCGGAGGTAGACGGTGTTCTTGGCGTCCTCGGTGACCCCCTGGAAGGTCTTGAACATCAGGTTGAACTGGCGGATGTCCGTCCAGTTGAACTTGCCGCAGGTGGGGCAGCAGATGTTGTGCTCCTCCACAAAGGCCTTCATCTCCGCCTGGCTCATGGCGTCCACGCTGTGGCCCAGCTCGAAGCTGTTCTCCTGACACCAGTCCTCGATGACCTTGTCGGCGCGGAAGCGCTCCTTGCACTCCTTACAGTCCATCAGGGGGTCAGAGAAGCCGCCCACATGGCCGGAGGCCACCCACACCTGGGGATTCATCAGGATGGCGGCGTCCAGACCCACGTTATAGGGGTTCTCCTGGACAAACTTCTTCCACCATGCCTTCTTCACATTGTTTTTCAGTTCCACACCCAGAGGACCGTAGTCCCAGGTGTTGGCCAGGCCGCCATAGATCTCAGAGCCGGAGAAGATAAATCCCCGTCCCTTGCACAGAGCGACGATCTTTTCCATGGTCTTTTCACTGTTTTTCATGTGTCAAGCTCCTTTTTGTCGTGATTTTAGTTGTACACGGTCATTCCGGCGGGGCAAAAAAACGCCCTGAGCCGGTGTCGGCTCAGGGCGAACAAAAACTTGTCCGTGGTTCCACCTGAATTCGTGCCTGGCTGGCACGCACTCTGACCCGATAACGGCGGGGGACCGGCGGGCCATTTCCTGCCCGCGGCTCCAGGGGGCCTTCACCCGCGCCATCGGAGGACTCGCACTGTCCGTCCTCTCGCTGCACCCCGGCGGGGGTTACTCTTCCCTTTCAAAGCCATGCGGCTGTTTTTAGATACAGCATCATTCTACTATAAAAAAAACACGGCGTCAAGGGCCGACGGGCCTTTTCCCCGCTTGTGAGGCGGCAGGGAAAGTGGTATCATGGAAAAAATGAAGGAGGGGTAGCGGTGCTTGGCGTGGAGCGCGGAACCGTGCGGGGGGAGGGCTGGGAGATGGATCACATCCGATTTGGAGCGGGGGGACGGGTCCTGGTCATCCTCCCTGGACTGGGGGACGGCCTGAGGACCGTCCGGGAGACGGCCCTGCCCCTGGCGGCAGCCTGCCGGGAGTACGGCAGGGAGCGGAAGGTCTATCTGTTCAGCAGGAGGCGGGGGCTGGAGCCCGGGGCCACCATCCGCGGGATGGCGGAGGACCAGGCGGAGGCCATGAAAAAGCTGGGGCTCTGGGGTGCGGATGTGCTCGGCATCTCCCAGGGCGGAATGGTGGCGCAGCACCTGGCGGCGGAGGCACCGGAGTTGGTGAGGCGCCTCGTCCTGGTGGTGACAGCCGGCTGGGCCAACGAGACGGTGCAGGAGACCGTGGGGCGCTGGCTGCTGCTGGCGGAACGCGGGGATTACCGAAGGCTGATGCGGGACACAGCGGAGCGCTCTTACTCCCAGCGGTATTTGCGGCGATACCGGCTGCTGCTGCCCCTGCTGGGCACCATCGGGCGGCCCAGGAGCTACCAGCGCTTCCTCATTCAGGCCAGAGCCTGCCTCGGGCATGACGCCCGCGGCGCGCTGGGACGGATCGGCTGTCCTGCACTGGTGGTGGGCGGCGGCCGGGATCAAGTGGTGGGGGCAGAGGCGGCCGGGGTGCTGGCAGAGCACTTGAGCCAAAGCCGGCTGTGGATCTATCCCGAGCTGGGACATGGACTCTACGAGGAGGCCGCAGACCTCCCAGCGCGGGTACTGGCATTTTTGTCCCAGTGAATCGAAAATATGTTCCATTCCTCTTGACAAAATAGAACATATGTTGTATTTTAAAAGTAGAACATATGTTTTCTTATGGAGCAGAGAAAAAGTCCGGTTTTTGGGACCGGCACACTGTTATACTGCAGATAAGATTCAGGAACGGAGGGAACATGATGCAGACCCTGTACTATACCACCCATAATTTCGTCCGCCGCTCCGGCAATGTGATCGATCTGTGCGAATACCGCAGCCGGATGCAGGACGTCCAGGAGGAGCCGGTTTCCGCCGCTCCCGCAGCCCGGACAGAGCGCACACGCCGCCGCCATCCCCACCAGAACGCCTTTGCCCTGCTGATGGACAGCTTTGCCAGCATGAGCGTGATTCTGATGACCCTGACTTTCACCTTCTGGGTGCTGGACAAACTGTGAGGTTGCGCCCGTGGGGGAAACGTGCTACAATGACGGCAGCCGCCGGGCACCGCCGCCCCGGCGCAAATCGGATCGATCGAGAGGAGCTTGATTCCATGAAGGAAGCCATTCATACTGACCGGGCCCCCGCCGCCATCGGGCCCTATTCCCAGGCCGTCCGGGCCGGAGGGTTCCTGTTCACCTCTGGGCAGATTCCGGTGGACCCCGCTGCCGGGGATATCCCGGCGGGCATCAAGGCCCAGGCCCAACAGTCTCTGAATAACATCGCCGCCATCCTGGCCCAGGCCGGGCTGGACCGGTCCGCCGTGGTGAAGACCACTGTGTTTCTCAAGGACATGAACGATTTCGCCGCCATGAACGAGGTGTACGCCCAGTTCTTTGAGGGACCCGCCTATCCTGCCCGCTCCGCGGTGGAGGTGGCCCGTCTGCCCAAGGATGTATTGGTGGAGATCGAGGCCGTGGCCCTGCTGTAAGGGGACGGAATGCACAGAAAAAGCGCTCGGGAGGCCGGCTTGTCCAGCCCCGGGCGCTTTGCGCGTCCAGAGACAGGGGCCTCTGTGGCCCCGCCGGACACATCTCCCCGGCGGCGGGCCGCCTGCTTTGCCGACGGGGACAAGACAGGCTGCCCCGCATAATGGGGGCCCCAGCCCGCCGAGGGGAAAGACAGCGGGAGTTGGGCCGGAAGCCCTTGCAAGACAGAGAAAAATCCGATATAATAACAGGCACTGAATTTTAAGAGAAAAGAGGGCTTCTGCCGTGAAATTAGGTATCGTGGGTCTGCCCAACGTGGGCAAGAGCACCCTGTTCAACGCGATCACCAACGCCGGCGCCGAGAGTGCCAATTACCCCTTCTGCACCATCGACCCCAATGTGGGCATGGTGGCTGTCCCTGACCACCGGCTGGACAAGCTTTCCGAGATGTACCACCCCAAAAAGACCACCCCCGCAGTCATTGAGTTTGTGGACATCGCCGGTCTGGTAAAGGGCGCCTCCAAGGGCGAGGGACTGGGCAACAAGTTCCTGTCCAACATCCGTATGACCGATGCCATCGTCCATGTGGTCCGCTGCTTCGACGACGAGAACGTCATCCACGTGGAGGGCTCCACCGACCCCATCCGGGACATGGACACTATTGACCTGGAGCTGGTCATGTCCGATATGGAGATGGTGGACAGGCGCATTGACAAGGCACAGAAGGCCGCCAAGGGGGACAAGAAGTTTCTCCATGAGGCGGAGGTGTTCCAGGGCCTGCGGGAGTGGCTCGACCAGGGCAAGTCTGCCCGGGGCTATCTGCCCCAGGTGCCGGAGGATGATGCCGCCCTCATTGCCACCAGCGAGCTGCTCTCCCTCAAGCCGGTGATCTACGCCGCCAATCTGGATGAGGATGGCTTCTCCGACCCGGAGGCCGTCCCCTACTACCGGCTGGTGGAGGAGCGGGCCGCCGCCCAGGGCGCCCAGGTCATCCCGGTCTGCGCCAAGCTGGAGGCGGAGATCGCCGAGCTGGATGCGGAGGAGAAGAAGATGTTCCTGGACGATCTGGGGGTGGCCGAGTCCGGCCTGGACCGCCTGGTGAAGGCCAGCTACACCCTGCTGGGCCTGATCTCCTACCTCACCAGCGGCGAGGACGAGTGCCGGGCCTGGACCATCCGCAGGGGGACCAAGGCCCCTCAGGCCGCCGGCAAGATCCACTCCGACTTCGAACGGGGCTTTATCCGGGCTGAGGTGGTCTCCTACGACGACCTGATGGCCTGCGGCTCCATGGCCGCCGCCCGGGAGAAGGGCCTGATCCGCTCCGAGGGCAAGGAATACATCGTCCAGGATGGCGATATCATCCTGTTCACCACGACATCGTAGAAATTTGCCGTCTGCTCCATGGCTTAAAGCTGGCCCACCA
>NZ_JANGBZ010000067.1:0-16539 GCF_024462915.1 Clostridium sp. DFI.5.61 | reverse complement strand
TGCCGCTGGACCATCCGGCTAAGGCTCCATACAGCCTGTTCAGTCAAGGCAGTGAGGTAAAGGAGAGGGAGAAATGGGAGAATTCTTTGTGATCTTGGGTACAGTGATATCCTACCGAAGAAATACGTCGAAATCATGACCTGCCTATGAACTTTCTGTAAACAGCACGCGTCTCTCCGGACAGCACAGCGCCCCAGCCTTGAGGCCGGGGCGCTGCACCTGTGTGTGTTGTAAAGAGAGGGAGAAATGGGAGGTATCCTATGAAAACTGGGTACGGTCTTATCTTAACGGAGAAGTACTGCTAAATCATGTCCGCAATGTGAATTTTCTGTAAATAGCCCCATCCTGTACCGGAACAGTCTGACACCCCGGTCCATGGGACCGGGGTGTCAGACCTGTGTGTGTTGTAAAAGGAGAGGGAGAAATGGGAGTTTTCTTCTGGGTACGGTGTTATCATACCCAGAAATTAAGGCGAAATCATGTCATCCCTGTGAACTTTCTGTAAACAGAGAATCCCTGCCCGGCTATATGCCCTGCTCCACCATATGGACCCGGGATTGCTCCCAGTATCGGAGGTATGGCCTGCCGCTATTCCCGTCCAGATCCATCTGGTAGAGCCGGAACAGCACCGGGATGTCCTTAGGCTGCCACTGCTCCTCATAGGAGTATTGATAGACCATTCCCAACTTTTTCATCACCGCTCCGCTGTTGGGGTTGTTCACATCGTGAGTGGCTGTGAGATAAGGCAGCCCGTCCCGCCTCACCTGCTCTACCAGGGCCCGGGCTGCCTCCGCAGCGATGCCCCGATGCCAAAACTCATGGCGCAGCCCATAGCCCAGGTCGTGGCTCTCGTCCAGGTCCACCTTGACGTAGCCGATGGGGATGTCGTCCTCCTTGAGGCAGATCGCGTATTGGTATCCCCGCTCTGCCCGGTAGACCGGCTGGTACTGCCTTTCAAAGAGCTGCCTCGCCTCCTCCAGCGACTTCAGGGGGAACCACGGGAGGAAGGTATTGGCCTCCACGTCTCCAAAAATGGCCAGTATGGCCGCTGCGTCCTCCGCTGTGAACCGCCGCAGGCGCAGCCGCTCCGTCTCCAGCTCCGGTGTATTCATTGCGCTCCGCTCCCCTTCTGTTTTCCTGTTGGCTCATTTTGTTCCGGTCAGGTCATTCTACCATATCGGAGGCGGCCCCTGCAAGATGGCCCGCCCACCTCGCCGCCGGGGAATGCGCCCCCCTGCCATTCTGACCCCCTCCTCTTTCCCCTTCCTGCTAAAAACTCCCCGCAAAACGATAGGTTTTTCTCTCCCCTTTGGCTTGATTCTGTCACAGCTTCTGTGTTATGATAAAGGTTAGAGCATCAGGACCGGGCCCATTCCCGTCCCCACACCCTCCCGGAAAGGAGCACGCCTCATGGCCCTCGCCACTGTTGTCCACCCCGCCCTGGCCCCCAGCAGACGCATCCTGGCGGTCAGCGACATCCACGGCAACCGCGCTTTTTTCCGCGGTCTGCTGGAAAAAGCTGCTTTCTCGTCCCGTGATATTCTGGTGCTGGTAGGGGACATCCTAGAGAAAGGGCCGGACAGTCTGGGCCTGCTGCGGGATATCCTGGAGTTGTCCCAGGACCACACCATTCTCCCTGTCTGCGGCAACTGTGATGGGCTGGTCCTCCGTTTCTTTGAAGATGACCTGTGGGACCAGGGCTTTTTCCGGGTCTATCTTCCCGCCCACCCGGAGAGTATCCTGCGCCAGATGGCCAGGGAGGCCGGCTTTGACCGCTGGGACGACCTGCCCCGCCTGCGGGAGTGCCTGCGCCGGACCTTCCCCTGGGTCTGGGACTGGCTGCGTTCCCTGCCCACCATCCTGGAGAGCGAACACCTGGTCTTTGTCCACGGCGGAGTCCCCTCCCTGGACCGCATGGAGGAGCTGGACGCCTGGCACTGCATGAAAAACGACGACTACTGGGGCCAGGGCCACTCCTTTGCCCACACCGGCAAGTATGTGGTGGTGGGCCACTGGCCCGTCACCCTGTATGACCCCCGCATCCCCTCCGCTGCCCCCATCATCGACCGCGCACGGCACATCATCTCCATCGACGGCGGCTGCGTCCTCAAGCTGGACGGTCAGCTCAACGCCCTTATCATCCCGGAGGAGTCCTCTCCGGACTTCAGCTGGACCGCCTACGACGGGCTGCCCACGGCCCGGGCCCTGGACCCACAGGCGCCTTCGGAGGATTCCCTGAACATCCGCTGGGGCCGCAACCGGGTCGAGGTGCTGGAGCGGGGACCGGAGTTATCTCTGTGCCGCCATCTGGAGACTGGACGGGTGCTCCCCATCCTCACCAGCTATCTTTATGACAGCCCGGAGGGGCTCCGGTGCGAGGACTCCACTGACTACCTTCTGCCCGTCGTGCCGGGGGACTGCCTTTCCATCGTGGCCCGCACCGGAGAGATGGGCACCCTGGTAAAGAAAAACGGCGTCACCGGCTGGTACCAGGGCCGCCTGAATTACGAGACAAAAAGAGAAACAAAAGGAACTTGATCGTATGCTGGATTTCCGACCCCTGCAGCTGGAGGACCTGCCCCGGCTGCGCCCCTATTTTGCTTACAGCGGCAGCCGCCTGTGTGACACCACACCGGGCACCGTTTTCATCTGGCGGGACATGTACCGCACCGAATACGCTCTGTGGGACAACTCTCTCTATTTTAAGGTGGACTATCCTGGCGTAGGTCCCACCTTTACCCTTCCCTTGGGAGGGGGCAGGCTGGAGCAGTTCCGGCAGATTGCCGAATACTGCCTGCAGAACAAGCTGCCCCTGCGTTTTGTCCCCGTCCCCAAGGACGAGCTTGACCGAATGCTCCACTTTTTCCCTGGAAGCACCGCCCAGGCGGACCGGGACACCTTTGACTATCTCTACCGCAGCGAGGACCTGAAGTTTTTCCGGGGCAAAAAACTCAGCGGTCAGCGCAATCACGTCAACCGCTTCCACAAGACCTACGGGACCTGGACCTTCCGCCCTATCGTGCCTGAGGACCTGCCCATGATCCTCGCCCTTCTGGACCGCTATGTCCAGGAGCACGAGAAGGACTCCGTCTCCTATCTGGAGGACCTGAACAAAACCAAGGAGGTCCTGAACAACCTGGACCTCTACGACATGAAGGGCGGCCTGCTGATGGTGGAGGACCGTCTGGCCGGCTTCTCTCTGGGAGAAGTGCTGGGGGACACCCTGTTCATCCACATCGAGAAGGCGGACCGGGAGATCTTTGGTGCCTATCAGATGCTGGTCAGCCAGTTTGCCCAGGCCTATGCCGGGGAGGGGGTCTCCTTCCTGAACCGCGAGGACGACGTGGGCGACCCGGGACTGCGCACCTCCAAGCTGTCCTACCATCCGGTGGCCCTGCTGGAGAAGTATGTGGTGACTGTGCCCGACCCGGTGCTGGCCCTTCCCGGTGCCCGTCCCTAAAATAATTTTCCAAAAAAACTCCCCGTCCCCTTGACAAATCAAAGCCCCATTGATAAACTATCAGAGCCGCTTTGAATGGGCCACAAAATGGGAGCCAGCCTCCCTGCCCCCGACAGCGAGCCCGTTATGAAGGAGTTGAATCATACATGCACGCTATTATTGAGACCGGCGGCAAGCAGTACAAGGTGACCGAGGGCGATACCCTGTTCATCGAGAAGCTGGAGGCCGAGGCCGGACAGGCCATCACCTTCGACAAGGTCCTGGCCATCCTGGACGGCGACAAGGCTACCTTCGGCGCTCCCGTAGTGGAGGGCGCTTCCGTGGCCGCCACTGTGGTGAAGAACGGCAAGGGCAAGAAGGTCCGGATCTTCAAGTACAATCCCAAGAAGGGCTATCGCAAGCGTCAGGGCCATCGTCAGCCCTACACCAAGGTGCAGATCGGCGCCATCCAGGCCTGATCATGACCACCGTGACCTTTCATACCGAGGGCAGCCGCATCGTGAGCTTTGAAGTGCAGGGCCACAGCGGATACGCCCCGGAGGGGGAGGATATCGTCTGCGCCGCCGTCACCAGCGCGGTCCGTCTGGCCGAGTGCGCCGTCAACGACGTGCTGGGGCTGGAGGCCGCCGTCAAGGTCCGGCAGAAGGACGCCTATCTCTCCCTGAAGCTCCCCGCCAAGCTGGGTCAGACCGCCGAGAGCACCTGTCAGACGCTGATGACCGCTCTCATGGTCCACTTCGCCCAGCTGCATGAGGAGTACCCCGATCACATTATCGTCTTGGAGGTGTAAGACATGCTGAAAATCGGTCTGCAGTTTTTCGCCCATAAAAAGGGCGTGGGTTCCACCCGCAACGGCCGTGATTCCGAGGCCAAGCGCCTGGGCGTCAAGCGCGCCGACGGTCAGTTCGTGCTGGCCGGCAATATCCTGGTCCGCCAGCGCGGCACGCACATCCACCCCGGCGTCAACGTGGGCAAGGGCAGCGATGACACCCTGTTCGCCCTGAAGTCCGGCAAGGTGAAGTTTGAGCGTCTGGGCAAGGACCGCAAGCAGGTCTCCATCGTGGAGATCGCTCAGTAATTGAGCTGCTGAAAAAAGCCGCAAACGGATGGCGTTTGCGGCTTTCTTTTTCTCATTCCGCCGCCGGGCCCCGTCCGGCGTCACTTCCAACCCTGAAAAGGAGGTGCCTGTTATGGCAGCACCCTTTGTAGACACCGCGAAGATCACCGTCCGCTCCGGCAGCGGCGGAAACGGCGTGGTCTCCTTCCACCGGGAAAAATATGTGGCCGCCGGCGGCCCGGACGGCGGCGACGGCGGCCGCGGGGGCAACGTGGTGGTCACCGTGGACGATCACATGTCCACCCTGATGGACTTCCGCTATAAGCGGAAATACGTGGCGGGCAACGGCGCCCCCGGGGGCGGCAACCGCCGCACCGGCAGGGACGGGGAGGACCTGCTCCTCCAGGTGCCCCGGGGCACCGTCATCCGGGATGCCGCCACCGGCGAGATCATCCGGGATATGTCTGACGAGACCCCCTTTATCCTGTGCCGGGGCGGCCGGGGCGGATGGGGCAACCAGCACTTTGCCACCCCCACCCGCCAGGTCCCCCGCTTCGCCAAGCCCGGCCTGCCCGGTGAGAGCCGGGAGGTTGTGCTGGAGCTGAAGCTGCTGGCCGATGTGGGGCTGGTGGGCTTTCCCAACGTGGGCAAGTCCACCCTGCTCAGCGTGGTCAGCCGGGCCCAGCCCAAGATCGCCAACTACCACTTCACCACTCTGTTCCCCAATCTGGGGGTGGTTTATGTGGAGGAGGGGGTCTCCTTCGTCATGGCCGATATCCCCGGTATCATCGAGGGCGCCGCCGACGGCGCCGGCCTGGGCCACGACTTTCTGCGCCATGTGGACCGCTGCCGGCTGCTGATCCACGTGGTGGATGTGTCCGGCTCCGAGGGCCGGGACCCGGTGGAGGACTTCGAGGCCATCAATGCCGAGCTGAAGCAGTACTCCCCCGAGCTGGCCGGCCGGAAAATGATCGTGGCCGCCAACAAGGTGGATATCATGGAGGACCCCGCCCTGCTGGACCGGCTGCGCGCCCATGTGGAGTCCCAGGGCATGGAGCTCTTCGAGATCTCCGCCGCCGCCCACCAGGGCACCCGGGAGCTGGTGAAGCGGGCTGCCCAGGAGCTCCAGCAGCTGCCCCCTGTGATGGTCTACGAGCCCACCTACGTGGAGCGTCCCCCCGAGGTGGACACCAACGGCAGCGTGTCCATCGAGAAGTTCGATGACACCTGGGTGGTGGAGGCCCCCTGGCTCCAGCAGCTCATTGCCAGCGTCAACTTTGGGGATTTCGAGTCCCGCAACTGGTTTGACCAGAAGCTGCGCCAGTCCGGTCTGTTCGACAAACTGGAGGAGATGGGCATCCAGGACGGAGATATCGTCTCCCTGTATGACCTGGAGTTCGAGTACCAGAGATAACCGCCGACAGCTTTCTCGGTCTCCTCTTTCTTTGTCCCCTTATAGGTTCCTCCCACACACATCTTTACGAGAACGCAGAAGGGTATGCCTCAGATGGCATACCCTTCTGTTTTTCGTTCTTGGAGGTCGCACAGTCAGCAAATCTATGGGCCTAGAGAAGGAAACGAGCAGATATTAAGATGTTAGAAGTGGTAAGACTTAAATGTCAAATTAAATTCTTTCTTTGAAGTAAATACCCACTCTCTCCCCTAGTTTAAACGCGATCCAACAAATGGCCAAAGGAAATATGCGCATTATTAAGTGATATTTGTCTCCTGGAAATATCAAATCTGGCAGAACATAGTGAAATGGTGCGGATACCCCTGATACGATCAGCGCCAATACAACATATTTTTGGATCCATCCTATAAAATTGACCAAGAACAATATAAAGGGAGTCACAAAAAAGTATAGGCTGTTCTTTTTGTGTTGTTTACTGGAAAAAAAGAATGCACAGAAAAAGAAATAGGCTAAAAATACCGCAGACATGATCGCCAGGATCACTAAGTATTTTATTCCATGGAAGGGCACCTGTAATTGAAGGAAAAAAATCAACAGTCCAATCAGCGGGGACAAGCTCCCCAAAAGTATCAATTTCAGCTTCATTTTTTCCATCTCCTTTTTAGGCTCTACAGTCCCTTCTTTTCTTCTTTCATTGTAACATATATTTATTTACATTTCAGAAAATTTTTGGATATATTTAATAATAATTTCCTTTTCTGTAAAGGAATAATTCATCTACTGCTTTGGCTCTCCCCTCCGCACCACGTCTCCGTGTGCACCGCACACCGGTGCCCCCGGCCAGCTTGGTCATCCGGCCGTCTTCCTTGCCTTCATGCGGATGCGGACGTAGTCCACGAACCACTTCCCGTCGCGGAACAGGGCAGGCCGCAGCTCCTCCACCGCCGCCCGGAGGAGCTCATCCCCCAGGGCAGGCTCCAACCCCTCAAAGGGTTTTTTGACGAACATGCGGACCCAGTCGGCCAGGCCGTCCCCCGTCTTCTGCTCTGTGGGCCGGTCAAACAGCACCGCGTATTCCACCCGGAAGCCCGCCCGCTCCAAAATGGGAGCGTACTCCCCGATAGTAGGGAAGTAGAAGGTCCTGGGATAGGCCAGCCCCCTCCGCGCGAACTGTCGCTCCAGCGACGAGTGGACCCGCTCCGCGCAGCCCTTCCCGCCGAATTCAAAGATAAACTGCCCGCCCGGCTTCAGCTGGGCGGCCACGTTGCGGGCCAGGGCCTGCTGCCGGCTCCCGTCGATCCAGTGGAGCACAGCATTAGAAAAAATGATGTCTGCCTTCTCCTCCAGCTGGAAGGTGACCGCATCCCCCTTTTGGAAGGGCAGTCCGGGATGAAGGGCCCGGGCCTCGGCCACCATCTCGGCGGAGTCGTCCACCCCCAGCACCCGGTATCCTCGGTCCGCCAGCTTCTGGGTCAGGGCCCCGTTGCCGCACCCCAGATCCACCACCAGGCCTCCTGCTTCCGCCTCCACCAGCTCCAGCACGCTCTCACCGTATCGGTGGACAAAATCAAAGTTTTCTGTGTACTTTCCCGCTTCCCACTGAATATTCATCGGTCTTTCTCCACCTTTTCCACGTTCTTTCCAGTTCAGGGCTTCCGCTGCCGCTCCAGCTTCAGGGAGACCCCCCTGGTCTGCGCCCGCTCCCGGAACAGCTCAGCCGCCCGGCTCCCCCGGTCCTTCTGCTCCTCCGGGGGATACTCTGGGCCGAACTCCTCCTCCAGCCTGGCTATGACCGCCTCCACATCCTCCAGCTCCAGCAGGTTGACAGCGGTGCAGAACAGCGACTTCCGCCGTCCGTCATTGCACCGCTCCAGCAGGAAGCGCAGCCCCTCCATCTTCTTGCCCAGCGTCTCCCGGTAGTGCTCCAGGCCCACCCGCTTCACCGTCTCCAGGTCCCTGCGGGCGTTCCGGTGGGGGATGAAGGAGTCGGCCTGCTCCTGGACATACCGCTGGCAGGGCCAATCCGGACACAGGGAGCAGAACTCCACCCCGCCGTGCTCACCGGCACACCGGAGTATGGGGCAGGATGGCCGTCCCGGCCCGCCGCAGCCCGGACAGTGGGACTCCTCACGGATGTGGTACATGGGGCACAGGCCGCAGTTGAGCCCGCACTGGGAGAAGAGCGGCTCGCTCCTCCGATACTCCCGCTTCATAGGCCGTTCAGCTCCTGGGCCCCTTGGGGATCTTGGACTTGGGGCCCCGCCAGAACTGGAATTGGATGCCCACCGCCACCAGCAGCAGGATCAGGCCCACCAGGGTGAGCCACGCAGAGAGCACGTCGTCCAGCAGGCCGCCGGACTCCATCATTTGGCACACCGCCAGGAAGATCAGGTCCACGAACAGCAGATTCCGGGCCGCGGGGCTGAATTTCTTGGTCCGGCTGTTCTCCTGGAGCGCCTGGGGGTCCTCTCCTGCCTTCTGGCCGGGGCGGTAATTGTAGTTGGAATTCTTTCTCTGGCTGCGCTTTTTGCTCATGACTCTCTTCCTTTCTGAATGGTGGCCCCGCCGATCACCAGGTCGCCGTCGTAAAAGACCACTGCCTGGCCCGGGGTGACCGCCCGCTGGGGCTGGTCGAACTCCACGCGCACGGTGTCCGGTCCCGTCTGCTCAATGGTGCAGGGCTGCTCCTGCTGGCGGTAGCGGATACGGGCCTTGGCCCGGATAGGCGCACTGAGGCTGTCTGTGGGGATCAGGTTCAGCCGGTCCGCTGTCAGGACGCGGGTGAACAGGGCGGCGTTGTCCGACAGGACCACCGCATTGTCCTCCGGCCGCAGCTCCTTCACATACAGCCGCCCCTCCGAGGAGATCCCCAGTCCCCTGCGCTGGCCCACCGTATAGGAGACGATCCCCTCATGGGTACCCAGACGCCTGCCGTTCTGATCCAGGAAGGGCCCCGGAGGGTACTCCCTCCCCATGTACCGGCGGAGGAAAGCGGCATAATCCCCGTCTGGGATGAAGCAGATATCCTGGCTCTCCTTCTTCTCCGCGTTGCCGAAGCCCTGCCGTGCGGCAATGGCCCGGATCTCCTCCTTGGACAGCCCCCCCAGGGGGAATCGGCTGCGGGACAGCTGCTCCTGGGTCAGGCTGTACAACACGTAGCTCTGGTCCTTCTCCGGGTGGAGGGCCTTTTTCAGCAGACAGCGGCCAGTGGCGCCGTCCCGCTCCATGCGCACATAGTGGCCGGTGGCCACCGCCTCCGCCCCCAGCTCCAGGGACCTGCGGAGCAGCTCCCCGAACTTGATCCCCCGGTTGCAGTCCACGCAGGGGTTAGGGGTGCAGCCCGCCTCATAGGCCGCCGCGAAGGGGCGGATCACCCGCTCCCGGAAGCAGGTCCGGCAGTCCAGCACCTGGTGGGGCATCCCCAGCCGCTCCGCCACCGCCCGAGCGTCCGCCAGGTCGTCACTGGCGCCGCATGTCCCTTCCGGCGTCTCCCGGTCGAACAGCCTCAGGGTCACCCCCATCAGCTCATGCCCCTCCCGCTGGAGCAGCCATGCCGCCACCGAGCTGTCCACTCCTCCGCTCATCGCCACTGCGATCCGCTCTCCCATGGGTCTCTCCTTCCCAGATGAAAATCGTCAAAACGCTGAAAATTTGAGTCCAGTATATCACGTTTTTCCCGCCGGGGCAACCTCCCGCCGGCGGAAAACTCCCGCACCCCCCGATTTTCCGCCCTTTCCCTGGCAAAACAGATTTTGTGGTCTTTTTTTGTTTTTAAAAAAATCACCCACAAGATATAGTGGACACCACATGCCGCTTATGGTATAATCAGGGCCCGGCAGAGTTTTATGCGGGCGGCCCCGGCCCCCGCTCACCCACTTACAAAGGATTCAAGGGAGAGGAGTACGCCATGAGCGCCATCAAAGTCATCAAGCGGGACGGGACCATCGTGGACTACGACCGCAGCAAGATCAAGCTCGCCATCCAAAAGGCCAACGCCGAGGTCCCGGAGGAGGACCGCATCCAGGAGGCGCGCATCGACTCCATCATCGACAGCATCGAGGCCCGCAGGCGCCAGCGCCTGCTGGTGGAGGACATCCAGGACATGGTGGAGCAGGCCCTGGTAGCGGAGAATAAGTTCCTGCTGGCCAAGACCTACATCATCTACCGCTATACCCGCGCCCTGGTCCGCAAGCAGAACACCACCGACGAGTCCATCCTCTCCCTGCTGCGCAACGAGAACAAGGAGCTGGCGGAGGAGAACTCCAACAAGAACACCATGATCGCTGCCACCCAGCGGGACTACATCGCCGGCGAGGTGAGCCGGGACCTGACCCGGCGCATCCTGCTGCCCGAGTACATCTCCAAGGCCCACGACGAGGGAGCCATCCACTTCCACGACGCGGACTATTTCATCCAGCCCATCTTCAACTGCTGCCTCATCAACATCGGGGACATGCTGGACAACGGCACCGTGATGAACGGCAAGCTCATTGAGAGCCCCAAGAGCTTCCAGGTGGCCTGCACCGTCACCACCCAGATCATCGCCTGTGTGGCCTCCAACCAGTACGGCGGGCAGTCCGTGGATATGAGCCACCTGGGCAAGTACCTGCGCCGCAGCAAGGAGAAGTTCAGAAAGCACATCACCTATGAGTGCGCCGGTCAGGTGGACGACGCCACCATCGAGCGACTGGTGGCCGACCGGCTGAAGGACGAGCTGAAGAGCGGCGTTCAGACCATCCAGTACCAGATCAACACCCTGATGACCACCAACGGCCAGTCCCCCTTCGTCACCCTGTTCCTGAACCTTCAGGAAGGTGACCCCTATCTGGAGGAGAACGCCATGATCGTAGAGGAGGTGCTGCGCCAGCGGCTGGAGGGCATCAAGAACGAGAAGGGGGTCTACATCACCCCCGCTTTCCCCAAGCTGGTGTACGTGCTGGACGAGCACAACTGCCTGAAGGGCGGCAAGTATGACTACATTACCGAGCTGGCCGTCAAGTGCTCCGCCAAGCGGATGTACCCCGACTATATCTCCGCCAAGAAGATGCGGGAGAACTACGAGGGCAACGTGTTCTCCCCCATGGGCTGCCGCTCCTTCCTCTCCCCCTGGAAGGACGAGAATGGGAACTACAAGTTCGAGGGCCGCTTCAACCAGGGCGTGGTCTCCCTGAACCTGCCCCAGATCGGCATCCTGGCCCGGGGGGATGAGGAGAAGTTCTGGCAGCTGCTGGACCAGCGGCTCCAGCTGTGCTTCGAGGCCCTCATGTGCCGCCACAACGCCCTGAAGAACGTGCGCTCCGACTCCAGCCCCATCCACTGGCAGTACGGCGCCATTGCCCGCCTGCCCAAGGGGGCCCCCATCGAGCCCCTGCTCTACGGCGGCTACTCCTCCATCTCCCTGGGCTATATCGGCCTGTACGAGGTGACCAAGCTGGTGAAGGGCTGCTCCCAGACCACCCCTGAGGGACAGGCCTTCTCCCTGAAGGTGATGGAGCGTCTGCGCTCCGCCTGCGACACCTGGAAGAAGGAGACCAACATCGGCTTTGCCCTGTACGGCACCCCCGCCGAGTCCCTGTGCTACCGCTTCGCCCGCATTGATAAGGAGCGCTTCGGGACGATACCAGATGTAACTGACAAGGGTTATTATACAAACAGCTATCACGTGGACGTGCGGGAGCACATCGACGCCTTCTCCAAGTTCACCTTTGAGAGCCAGTTCCAGAAGATCTCCACCGGCGGATGCATCTCCTATGTGGAGATCCCCAACATGCGCCACAACCTGGAGGCTCTGAAAGAGGTGGTCCGGTTCATCTACGACAACATCCAGTACGCCGAGTTCAACACCAAGAGCGACTACTGCCAGTGCTGCGGCTATGATGGGGAGATCACCATCAACGACGACCTGCAGTGGGAGTGCCCGGTGTGCCACAACACCGACCAGGCCAAGATGAACGTCACCCGCCGCACCTGCGGCTACCTGGGAGAGAACTACTGGAACGTGGGCAAGACCAAGGAGATCAAGTCCCGGGTGCTGCACCTATAAAAATATAGGATGTATCTCTGCCCTGCGGGGCGGAGATACATATGAGTAAGAGGTTTTTATGAACTACGCCGACATCCGCCCCATTGACGTGGCCAACGGACCGGGCGTCCGGGTCTCCCTCTTTGTGTCCGGCTGCCCCCATCGCTGCCCCGGCTGCTTCAATCCGGAGACCTGGGATTTCCAATATGGCCAGGGATTCGGGGAGGAACAGGTCCGCTCCATCCTGGATCTTCTCCGCCCCGGCTATATCCGCGGGCTGACCCTGCTGGGGGGCGAGCCCATGGCCCCGGCGAATCAGCCGGAGGTGCTCTCCCTGGTACGCCGGGTGCGGCAGGAGCTCCCCGGCAGGGATATCTGGTGCTACACCGGCTACCTCTACGAGGAGCTGGCCGCCGGCCGGGTGGGGCCGCTGGACCGGGAACTTCTTCATGAGCTGGATGTGCTGGTGGACGGCCCCTTCCTTCTGGAGCAGAAAGACATCCGCCTCCGTTTCCGTGGCAGTGCCAACCAGCGTATCCTGGATGTTCCCCGGTCCCTGGCGGCCGGGGAGGCCCTCTGGTGGGACAGCCCCCAGGACTGAATCCAGCGGCAGCCCTGAGCTTTCAGGGCTGCCGCTCCTGTTTTTATCCTGCTGGGCGTACATTTCCCCTTCCTTTTTCCGGGTTTTTGTGTTAAACTAATTCGGATATCAGTCTGTACAGAGGTAGGATCACGCTTTGGACAACATCATTCTCATCGGCATGCCCGGCTCGGGCAAGAGCACTGTGGGCGTTCTTCTGGCCAAAGCCTTGGGCTACGGCTTTCTGGACACCGACCTGGTGATCCAGCAGCGGGAGGGCCTGCTGCTCCAGGACATCCTGGACCAGTTCGGGGTGAAGCACTTCCTCCAGGTGGAGGAGGAGGCCATCCGCACCGTGGACTGCCGCCGCACCGTCATCGCCCCAGGGGGCAGCGCCGTCTGCCGGGAGGGGACCATGGCCCACCTGAAGGAGCTGGGCCCCGTGGTCTATCTCCGGGTCCCTATGGAGGAGCTGACCAGCCGCATCCAGAACCTGGCCACCAGGGGGATCGCCATGGAGCCGGGGCAGACCCTGGCGGACGTGCTGGCCCAGCGCGCCCCCCTCTACGAGCGCTATGCCGATTTGACGGTGGACTGCCTTCCTGGGCAGACCTTGGCCCAGACCACTCAGATGGTCCTGGCCCTTCTGAACGGCCGCCGGTGATCCCGGCAGCCCGCCCCAGCCCCCGGGGAAATGGGGGCCCGGCGCGGCGCTGACCGCGCCCGGATCACGAAAAAGGAAGAGCTGAATGACATTTCGCGACTTAGGGCTCATCGCCCCCATCCTCTCCGCCCTGGAGGAACAGGGCTACACCCGGCCGTCCCCCATTCAGGAGAAGGCCATCCCCCCTGCCCTGGAAGGGCGTGACGTGCTGGGCTGTGCCCAGACCGGCACAGGCAAGACCTGCGCCTTTGCCGCCCCCATCCTTCAGCGGCTCAGTGCCGCCCCGGTGAAGGGCCGCCCCATCCGCGCCCTGATCCTCACCCCCACCCGGGAACTGGCCATCCAGATCGGTGACAGCTTCCAGGCCTATGGCAGCCATCTGTCCCTGCGCCACGCTGTCATCTTCGGCGGTGTGGGCCAGAACCCCCAGGTGGAGGCCCTCAACCGGGGGGTGGACATCCTGGTGGCCACCCCCGGCCGGCTGATGGACCTCCACGACCAGGGGTTCGTCCATCTGGAGCAGCTGGAGATCTTCGTGCTGGACGAGGCCGACCGCATGCTGGACATGGGCTTCATCCACGACGTGAAGAAGATCCTGAAGTGGCTGCCCGCCCGGAAGCAGACCATGCTCTTCTCTGCCACCATGCCGCCGGAGATCGCCGATCTGGTCAACTCTCTCCTCCGCTCCCCTGTCCGGGTGGCGGTGGACCCGGTCTCCTCCCCTGTGGAGGCCATCCGGCAGTCGGTGTACTTCGTGGACAAGGGCAATAAGACCCGGCTGCTGGCCCAGCTGATCCAGGAGCTGGCGGTGAAAAACGCCCTGGTCTTTACCCGCACCAAGCACGGGGCCAACAAGGTGGCCCGGGAGCTGAGCAAGTACGGGATCACCGCCGCCGCCATCCACGGCAACAAGAGCCAGACCGCCCGCCAGCAGGCCCTGGCCGACTTCAGGGCCGGGAAACTCCAGGCCCTGGTGGCCACTGACATCGCCGCCCGGGGGCTGGACATCGAAGAGCTGTCCCATGTCTTCAACTACAATCTGCCCGAGGTACCTGAGACCTATGTCCACCGAATCGGCCGGACCGGACGGGCGGGCCGTGGCGGCGAGGCTATCGCCTTCTGCGACTTCTCCGAGAAACCTCTGCTCCGGGAGATCGAAAAGCTGACCCACCGCTCCATCCCCGTGGTGGAGGAGCACCCCTGGCCCATGCAGGTCTTCGAGCTTCCCAAAAAGGATAAGAACGGCCGCACTATCAATGAGGAGGACGCCGAGGCCCGAGCCGCCGCCCGTGAGCTGCGCCGGGAGCGGGAGGCCGCCCGCCAGGCCGCAGCTCAGGAGAAACAGGAGAAGTCCGCTCAGGCTTCTGCCCCGTCCCCAGAGGCCACGGTGGAGGGCGGAGAGAAGAAGAAGCGCCGCCGCAGGCGGAGCAAGTCCAAGGGGGAGGCGCCCGCCGCCCCGGCGGAGTCCCCGCTGCCCGCTCAGGCTCCCGCCCGCCCCAAGCTGACCCGGCCCGGCACCCGCCTGGAGACGGGCAGCGCCATGCCCTGCACTGAGTTCGACCGCCCCGACCCCCTGGCTGGGGACCGGATCATGGACGCCACTGCCCGTCTGCTGGCTCCCCGCCGGCTGACTCTCTCCCCGGTATCCTCCAGGGAGGAGCACGGGCGCCCCCGAAAGCGCTCTGCTGGACAGGCCGCTCAGCCCCGCCAGAAGAGCGAGGGCCAGAAGGGCCGCTCTGCCCACACCGCCCCCCAGGCGGAGAGCCGGAAGCCGGCGCCGTCCAAGCATAAAAAGTCCTCCCAGGGCCGCGGGCAGGACCGCCGCCGCTCCTTCCAGGACCCGCCCCGTCCCACCGGACATCCCAAGGACTCCACCGAGCAGGAAAGCTTGATGAAGCCCTATTACCTGGATATCTGACCGCAAATACAGATGAGTTTGGAGGTTATTTCATGGATTATCAAGCAATGTACCAGCAGAAGCTGACCACGGCCGAGGAGGCCGTCAAGGTGGTCAGATCCGGCGACTGGGTGGACTACACCTGGTGCACCAACCACCCCATTGCCCTGGACAAGGCTCTCGCCGCCCGCAGGGATGAGCTCACCAATGTAAAGGTCCGGGGCGGCGTCACCATGTGGATGCCCGAGATCGCCAAGGCGGAGGACGCCGGCGACCACTTCACCTGGCACTCCTGGCACTGCAGCGGCATCGACCGCAAGATCATCACCAAGGGCATGGGCTACTTCAGTCCCATGCGCTACTCCGAGCTGCCCCGCTTCTACCGGGAGAATCTGGCCCCTGTGGACGTGGTGATGCTCCAGACCACCCCCATGGATGCCCATGGCAACTTCAACTTCGGCCTGGCGGCCTCCCACCTGGCCGACCTGATGTCCCGTGCCAAGTGCATTATCGTGGAGGTCAACGAGAATATGCCCTGGGTGTACGGCCTCACCGGCACCGAGATCAACATCCAGGACGTGACCTATGTCGTGGAGGGGGACAACCCCCCCGTGGCTCAGCTGGGCGCAGGCGGCGAGCCTACCGACGTGGACCGGGCTGTGGCCAACCTGGTGGTGCCCCAGATCCCCAACGGGGCCTGCCTCCAGCTGGGCATCGGCGGCATGCCCAACACCATCGGCGCCATGATCGCCCAGTCCGACCTGAAGGACCTGTCTGTCCACACGGAGATGTATGTGGATGGCTTCGTGGACATGGCGGCCGCCGGCAAGATCACCGGCCGGCACAAGGCCCTTGACAAGGGCCGCCAGGTCTTCGCCTTCGCCGCCGGCTCCCAGAAGCTCTATGACTACGTCGACCGCAACCCCGACGTGATGGGTGCCCCGGTAGACTACACCAACGATGTGCGGGTCATCGCTCAGATCGACAACTTCATCTCCATCAACAACGCCATCGACATAGACCTGTTCGGCCAGATCAACGCCGAGTCCGCCGGCATCAAGCACATCTCCGGCACCGGCGGCCAGCTGGACTTCGCCATGGGCGCCTACCTGTCCAACGGCGGCAAAAGCTTCATCTGCATGTCCTCCACCGTCACCGGCAAGGACGGTACTGTCAAGAGCCGCATCGTCCCCACCCTGACCCAGGGCTCCATCTGCACCGACCCCCGCTCCTGCGGCCACTATGTGGTCACGGAGTACGGCATGATCAATCTGAAGGGCCTGTCCACCTGGGAGCGGGCGGAGGCCATCATCTCCATCGCCCACCCCGACTTCCGGGAGCAGCTCATTGCCGACGCCGAAAAAATGCACATCTGGCGCAGGAGCAATAAGTGATCCTTTTTCCCGTCAAATATACAGGGCCGCGGATGCACAGCATGCTGTGCA
>NZ_JANGBZ010000066.1:0-16694 GCF_024462915.1 Clostridium sp. DFI.5.61 | reverse complement strand
TAATCGGCGAACAGCCGAACCCTTGGGACCGAATTCAGCCCCAGGATGTGACGAGCCGACATCGAGGTGCCAAACCTCCCCGTCGCTGTGGACGCTTGGGGGAGATCAGCCTGTTATCCCCAGGGTAGCTTTTATCCGTTGAGCGACGGCATTTCCACTCACATACCGCCGGATCACTAACTCCAACTTTCGTTACTGCTCGACCCGTCGGTCTCGCAGTTAGGCTCGTTTATGCGTTTACACTCACTGCACGATTTCTGTCCGTGCTGAACGAACCTTTGAGCGCCTCCGTTACCTTTTAGGAGGCGACCGCCCCAGTCAAACTGCCCACCTAACAGTGTCCCCCGGCCGGATTCACGGCCGCAGGTTAGAAAACCAGTAAATCAAGGGTGGTATCCCAAGGGTGACTCCACCTGAGCTGACGCCCAGGCTTCCATGTCTCCCACCTATCCTGTACATGATTTACCAATCCTCAGTATTAAGCTACAGTAAAGCTCCATGGGGTCTTTCCGTCTAGTTGCGGGTAACCGGCATCTTCACCGGTACTACAATTTCGCCGGGTGGGCTGTTGAGACAGCGCCCAAATCGTTACGCCATTCGTGCGGGTCAGAACTTACCTGACAAGGAATTTCGCTACCTTAGGACCGTTATAGTTACGGCCGCCGTTTACTGGGGCTTCAATTCAGACCTTCGCTTGCGCTAAGCCCTCCTCTTAACCTTCCAGCACCGGGCAGGCGTCAGCCCATATACGTCATCTTTCGATTTAGCATAGACCTGTGTTTTTGGTAAACAGTCGCTTGGGCCTATTCTCTGCGGCTCCCCTTAGGGAGCTCCCCTTATCCCGAAGTTACGGGGTAATTTTGCCGAGTTCCTTAACAACCCTTCTCCCGTTGGCCTTAGGATTCTCTCCTCATCTACCTGTGTCGGTTTGCGGTACGGGCACCTTAGCATACACTAGAACTTTTCTCGCCTCGTCATTCTCCAGCTTCCCTACTTATTTTCGGTCCCTTTCGCCCGGGTCAACCAACGCCCGGGTCTGGATAGCTCCAAGTGTCCTTCTAGCTTAAGTTTCGGTGGCTACGGAATTTCAACCGTATGTGCATCGACTACGCCTCTCGGCCTCGCCTTAGCTCCCGGCTTACCTTGGGCGGACGAACCTTCCCCAAGAAACCTTAGATTTTCGGCCATTATGATTCCCACATAATTCTCGCTACTCATTCCGGCATTCTCACTCGAATACAGTCCACCGCTGCTCCCGCTGCGACTTCACCCCGTATTCGACGCTCCCCTACCATGCATTGCTGCATCCCAAGCTTCGGTGTTACGCTTAGCCCCGTTACATTTTCCGCGCAGAATCACTCGACCAGTGAGCTATTACGCACTCTTTTAATGAGTGGCTGCTTCTAAGCCAACATCCTGGTTGTTTTCGCAATTCCACATCGTTTTCCACTTAGCGTATCTTTGGGACCTTAGCTGTGGGTCTGGGCTGTTTCCCTTTTGTCCACGAGACTTATCTCACGTAGACTGACTGCTGATCATCAATTATCCGGCATTCAGAGTTTGATAGGGTTCAGTAACTTTATCAGCCCCTAGCCCATTCAGTGCTTTACCTCCGGTAATCTAAATCAACGCTAGCCCTAAAGCTATTTCGGGGAGAACCAGCTATCTCCAAGTTCGATTAGAATTTCTCCGCTATCCACAGGTCATCCGCCACCATTGCAACGGGGGTCGGTTCGGTCCTCCATGGGGTTTTACCCCCACTTCAACCTGCCCATGGATAGGTCACCTGGTTTCGGGTCTATTGCATACAACTTCATACGCCCTATTCAGACTCGCTCTCGCTTCGCCTCCGGTGCTGAACACCTTAAGCTTGCTGCATACAATAACTCGCCGGACCGTTCTACAAAAAGTACCTCATCACACCTTAACGTGCTTTGAGTGCTTGTAAGCACAAGGTTTCAGGTTCTATTTCACTCCCCTCCCGGGGTCCTTTTCACCTTTCCCTCACGGTACTGCTCCTCTATCGGTCATCAGGTAGTATTTAGGGTTGGAGGGTGGTCCCCCCGGTTTCCCACAGGGTTTCACGTGTCCTGCGGTACTCTGGATCCCAGCTGACAGAACTCAGTTTTCGCTTACGGGACTATCACCCGCTATGGTCGGCCTTCCCATACCGTTCAGCTAACTTATTCTGCCGTGCGCCGGTCCACAACCCCGGTGAATAAATCCACCGGTTTGCCCTCTTCCGCGTTCGCTCGCCACTACTAGCGGAATCTCTGTTGATTTCTCTTCCTCGCCCTACTTAGATGTTTCAGTTCAGGCGGTTCCCTACCTACGCCTATTTTGTTCAACGCAGGTTGACGGAGTATTGCTCCGCCGGGTTTCCCCATTCGGAAATTCCGGGATCAATGCTTATGTGCAGCTCCCCCAGACTTATCGCAGCTTGTCACGTCCTTCATCGGCTCCTGATGCCAAGGCATTCCCCTTGCGCTCTTTCTAGCTTGACCTTCGTAGAACAACCTTTCAGCTGTTCTCTATCGTCATTTTAGAATTATGCAGGCTTCAGATTTGGTTCATTGTAGTTTGTGTTACCCTTTATTTAAAAGTCCACAAATTTTACTTTGTTACCTCTCTGTTGCTTGCTCGCAATTTCTTGCTTGCTTCACTGTTCAGTTTTCAAGGTGCAGGCTTCCAACCTTTTTCAAGGTCAGATTGAAATGCTCGGACCATTGCCCAAACACTTCAATCCGATCTTGGTGGAGATAAGCGGGATCGAACCGCTGGCCTCCTGCTTGCAAGGCAGGCGCTCTCCCAGCTGAGCTATACCCCCATACCTCAGAGCTTTTTAGTGGTGGGCCCAAGTGGACTCGAACCACCGACCTCACGATTATCAGTCGTGCGCTCTAGCCAGCTGAGCTATGGGCCCGTAAGGTTCGCCGCCCTCCAGCGTGCGCCCTCTAAATTAAACAACGTAACGACTTTACGCTCCACCATTACTGACCTAGGACACTGCAGCAAACTATCGTCTGCTGAGTTCTCCTTAGAAAGGAGGTGATCCAGCCGCACCTTCCGATACGGCTACCTTGTTACGACTTCACCCCAATTATCGAACCCACCTTCGGCCGCGTCCCCCTTGCGGTTAGACTACGGACTTCGGGTGTTCCCGACTCTCATGGTGTGACGGGCGGTGTGTACAAGGCCCGGGAACGTATTCACCGCGGCATGCTGATCCGCGATTACTAGCGATTCCAACTTCATACAGGCGGGTTTCAGCCTGCAATCCGAACTGGGATGGCTTTTAGGGATTTGCTCCACCTCGCGGTCTTGCTTCCCTCTGTTTACCACCATTGTAGTACGTGTGTAGCCCAGGACATAAGGGGCATGATGATTTGACGTCGTCCCCGCCTTCCTCCGTTTTGTCAACGGCAGTCTCGCTAGAGTGCTCTTGCGTAGCAACTAACAATAAGGGTTGCGCTCGTTGCGGGACTTAACCCAACATCTCACGACACGAGCTGACGACAACCATGCACCACCTGTCTCTACTTTCCCCGAAGGGCACCTAATGCATCTCTGCTTCGTTAGTAGGATGTCAAGCCCTGGTAAGGTTCTTCGCGTTGCTTCGAATTAAACCACATACTCCACCGCTTGTGCGGGCCCCCGTCAATTCCTTTGAGTTTCAACCTTGCGATCGTACTCCCCAGGTGGGATACTTATTGTGTTAACTGCGGCACGGAGGGGGTCAGACCCCCCACACCTAGTATCCATCGTTTACAGCGTGGACTACCAGGGTATCTAATCCTGTTTGCTCCCCACGCTTTCGCGCCTCAGCGTCAGTTACTGTCCAGCAATCCGCCTTCGCCACTGGTGTTCCTCCGTATATCTACGCATTTCACCGCTACACACGGAATTCCGATTGCCTCTCCAGCACTCAAGAAAAACAGTTTCAAATGCAGGCTATGGGTTGAGCCCATAGTTTTCACATCTGACTTGCCTTCCCGCCTACACGCCCTTTACACCCAGTAAATCCGGATAACGCTTGCCACCTACGTATTACCGCGGCTGCTGGCACGTAGTTAGCCGTGGCTTATTCCTCAGGTACCGTCATTTGTTCGTCCCTGAGAAAAGAAGTTTACAACCCGAAAGCCTTCTTCCTTCACGCGGCGTTGCTGGGTCAGGCTTGCGCCCATTGCCCAATATTCCCCACTGCTGCCTCCCGTAGGAGTCTGGGCCGTGTCTCAGTCCCAATGTGGCCGGCCAACCTCTCAGTCCGGCTACTGATCGTCGCCTTGGTGGGCCATTACCCCGCCAACAAGCTAATCAGACGCGAGGCCATCTCAGAGCGATAAATCTTTGGCAGTCAGGACCATGCGGTCCAACTGCATCATGCGGTATTAGCAGGCCTTTCGGTCTGTTATTCCCCACTCCAAGGCAGGTTCCTCACGCGTTACTCACCCGTCCGCCACTAAGTAACCTTATCAATTGGACGAATCCTCTTTCTAAGGCACTCCGTTCGACTTGCATGTGTTAAGCACGCCGCCAGCGTTCATCCTGAGCCAGGATCAAACTCTCAATAAAATGGTATCTAAAGAGCCGAGGCTCTTCAAATCACTTTATTGAAGCTCATTCCAGCTTCAAAGAAATTTAACGGTCGTCCTTCAAGCTCAAGCTTGTTTGAACAACCAAATCCAAATCTGGTGCTTCGTGTTTTCGTTACGTTGTTTAATTTACAAGGTGCACGCCGTTCATCGGCGGGTTTTAATTTTACCACACTCAAACTCGTTTGTCAAGAACTTTTTTCAAATTCTTTTTAACTTGTTTTTGCGCGGCCCGCTCGCTTTTCAGCGGCGGTTTTAAATTTTAGCACATCTCATTCACTTTGTCAAGAACTTTTTTCGAGTTTTTTCAAGCTCTTTTGTTCTCTCATCCGCAGCGCTGTGCGCCCGCCGCCTTTCGGCAACTTTGATATGTTACCACATCTTTCTCGCTTTGTCAAGAACTTTTTTCGAACTTCTCAGTCGATCTCAAAGTCCTCAGCTTCGCTTCCCTTGTGATAACCGCACTTCAAATCCGCCCGCCTTTTTCTCAAAGGCGCTCTCGTGAAGTGCTTGATTACTATACCAAACACTTCCTCAGTTGTCAACACTTAATTTTCTTTTTTTCGACTTTTTTTGCTTTTCTCTGTCGAGCAGTCCAGTTTTGTTCTCTATAAAAGAATGTGTCCGCCTTCAGTGGACATCTATCTCTCTAATTCCTTCTTGCACAACGACACTCCTTGTGATACCCTTATTTTATCTCTGCTACTATAATAAAAGGGGGCCTTTCTGTGCCGATCCGAATCCCCGACTCTCTGCCCGCCCGGGCCATTCTGGAGGGCGAGAACATCTTTGTCATGACTGAATACCGCGCCATCCATCAGGACATCCGCCCGCTGAACCTGCTTATCCTGAATCTGATGCCCACTAAGATCGTCACCGAGACCCAGCTACTGCGCAAGCTCTCCAACTCTCCGCTCCAGGTCCAGGTAGAACTGCTCCACACCCTGAGCCACATTTCCCAAAATACTGACGCCGAGCACCTGTCTTCCTTTTATACGACCTTCCATCAGATCAAGGATAAGAAGTATGACGGCATGATCATCACCGGAGCACCGGTGGAGAATTTGGATTTCACCGACGTGGACTACTGGGATGAGCTCTGCCAGATCATGGAATGGACCAAAACTCATGTCCACTCCACGCTCCACATCTGCTGGGGGGCCCAGGCCGGGCTGTATTACCACTACCAGATCCCCAAATATGATCTGGGCAAAAAGCTCTTCGGCGTCTTCCCCCATAGGGTGGTGCGCACCCAGTCACCGCTGTTCCGGGGATTTGACGATATCTTCTACATCCCCCACTCCCGTTATACCGAGAACCGCTTGGAGGATATCCAGCGGGTCCCTGAGCTGGAGCTGCTGGCCATCTCAGAGCAGGCCGGAGTCTTTGCCGTCAAGAGTTCAGACAATCGGCGCTTCTTTATCACCGGACACCCGGAGTATGACCCGGACACCCTGGCCAACGAATATTTCCGGGATGTCAACAAGGGGCTGGATATCGCCGTACCGGAAAACTACTTCGCTCAGGACGACCCCTCCCGCCCCCCTGTCGTCCGCTGGCGTTCCGCCGCCCAGCTCTTCTATACCAATTGGCTCAATTACTATGTCTACCAAACCACTCCCTACGACTTGAAAAAGATCTCCGATTGACCGCACGGGGGAGCCCCCTGCGCCCGTCTGGAATATTCAGACGGGCGCAGGGGGCTCTTGATTTTCCATATGGAGCAGGAACCTCCCGCTCAGCTCTCCAGCCGCTGCCCGATCTGCTCCAGCACACCCTCCACCCGGGCACAGTGCCGGGGGAAGCGGCGCAGAAGCTCCGGGTCCGCCCCCTCCATGATCCAGGGCTCTCCCGCCAGCTCCAGCATGGGCACGTCGTTGTAATTGTCCCCCACTGCCAGCACCTGCTCCGGCCCGATCCCCAGAGCCCTGCACAGGGCCCGCACCCCCTTTCCCTTGTCCGCCGCGGTAAAGTCCAGCCACTTCTCTCCCGCCACCGCCACCCGCCAAATCCTCCGCCACCGGGGTGCCAGAACTGGCTCCGCCTCCGCGGCCCCCCGGCGGCAGTAGGCGGACACCTTCACGATATCCTCCGTGATCTCCTCCGGGCGGTCCACCAGGGCGGTGCGGTTGCCCACAAAATAGCGCACATGGTCCACGATGTCCCCTTCCTTGGGGCACAGATAACTGATGCCGGCCCCGGAGATCAACACCTCGCACCCATCCATATCCAGGATCTCCCGGCACAGCTCCAGGGCCTGTTCCCTCTCCATGGTCTCCTTGGCCAATATCGGTCCCGGGTCGCCCGGTCCGAACACCACCGCCCCGTTCTCGCACACATAGTACAGCCGGGAAGCTATGGGGGCGAACAGCCCCCGCAGGCTGTGGTACTGCCGCCCGCTGGCCGGGCAGAAGCGGACCCCCTGTTTCCCCAGACGGACCACCTCCCGGAATACAGCAGGGCTGATCTCCCGCTGTGTCCCCCGGAGCAGGGTCCCATCGATGTCGCAGGCGATGAGCCGGATCACAGGTCCCGTCCCCCTTCCAGAGGCGGGCACAGGTCCAGCAGCCGGGAGAGGCATTCCAGATTCCAGTCCCCCGCCCCTGCCAGGGCGGCGGGACCTATGGCAGCTGCGGTCATGCCGGCGGTCCGTGCCGACTCCACCCCCGCCAGGGCGTCGTCCACCCCTGCGCAGTCCTCGGGCGGGAGCTCCAGCAGCTGGGCGGCCCGCAGGAATACCTCCGGGTCCGGCTTAGAGCGGGTGATCTGGTTCCCGTCCACCACCCGGTCCAGGAGGGCGTCCAAGCCGGTGCGTGTCAGGATCACCCCGGCGTTTTTGCTGCTGGAGGCGAGGCCCAGCCGATAGCCCCGGCGGCGCAGCTCCCTCAGGGTCTCCACCGTCCTCTCCGGCACATCGCCAGGGGTCAGCTCCTGGAGCTGGGCCCGGTAGCAGTCATTCTTTTCCTCCGCCATCCGCAGCTTCTCCCGCTCCGTATAGGACCGATTGCTGCCCTCCAGCAAAATCTCCAGGCTCCCCATCCGAGAGACACCCCGGCAGCGGTCCCCCTGTTCCCGAGTGAAGGGGAGGCCGAGCCGGCCGGCCAGGGCTTTCCAAGCCCGGTAGTGGAGCTCATCGGTATGGACCAGCACCCCGTCCAAATCAAAGACCAAGCCTCTCACCATGTCTCACAGCCTCCTAGCGGCAGGTATCCTGAAATTCCGACGGGCTCATGCCCGTCACTTTTTTAAATGTGGCGGAGAAGTAAGTGATGTCCCGATAGCCCACCCGCTCGGCCACCTCATACACCTTGGTGCGGCAGTCCCGCAGCAGCTCCATAGCCTTGTGGATGCGGTAGCGGGTGAGGTAGTTGAGCAGGGTGTAGTCGGTCTCCTTGCGGAACAGGTGGCTCAAATGGCTCTCGCTCAGCCCCAGGTGCTGGGCGATCTCCCCCACAGAGATGTTCTGGTCCCCGTAGTGCTGGCCGATGTAATCCATCGCCTGGAGGACATACTTGCTCTTGTCCCCCTTCTTCCGCTCCGGCAGGGCGGGGGCGGTCCCGCTCCCTTCCGCCTCCATACGGCGGCGCAGCTTGATCACCGCCGCCTCCAGCTCCCCGTCGTGGAAGGGCTTCAGCAGGAAGTCCACCGCTCCCAGGCGCAGGGCGCTCCGGGCATAGGTGAAGCTGTCGTAGGCGGTGAGAATGATCACATAGGCCCGGCTGCCCCGGGCCCGCAGGGCTTCCATCATCTGAATGCCGTCCATATTGGGCATCTTCAGGTCAGTGATGATGAGGGAGGGGTCGTACCGCTCCACAGCCTTCAGGGCCTGGAGGCCGTCAGCAGCCTCCCCCACCACCACACAGTCCAGCGCGGCCCAGTCCACAGCCAGGACGATCCCCTTCCGTATCATCTCCTCATCCTCCACCACCAGTACCTTCAGCATATCTCTTCCTCCTTCCACAGGGGCAGCGAGGCGGTCACCGCCGCTCCCGGTCCGCCGGGCCGGGAGCCGAGGCGGAGGCCATACGCCTCCCCGTAGTGCTTTTTCAGAATGGTATCCACATTATACAGTCCCAGATGGCCCCGCCCGGAGGTCTCCGGGGGGCCGGTATAGGGTCCCATGAGTTCCGGGGGCAGTCCCCGGCCGTTGTCCTCCACCGAGATGGTCAGGGTTTGGGTTCCCTGACTGCGCACCCGGACCCAGATCACCCCGTCCTCCACCCCGTCCAGACCGTGGAGGATGGCGTTTTCCGCCAGGGGCTGGAGGATCATCTTGGGCACCCGGCACTCCTCCAGCTCCGGGGGCATGTCCACCTCCAGGCGGCACTTGCCCGACAGGCGGATGGACTGGATCTCCATGTACCGGCGGAGGATCTCCACCTCCCGCCGCAGGGGGACGAACTCGTCCGGGGAGATGCAGAAGCGCAGGATGTCCGCCAGGTCGGTGGACATGAGGGCCACCTGGGGCACCTGGTTGATCTTGCTGATCCACTTCATGGTGTCCAGCGTGTTGCACAGGAAGTGGGGGTTGAGCTGGGCCTGGAGCATCCGGATCTGGGCCTCATTCAACTCCCGCTGGTTCTCCACCAGCTGCTCCTGGTTGCGCTTCAGGGCCACCACCATTCCGTTGAACCGCTGGGCCAGCTCCCCCAGCTCGTCATCCTGATAGGGTGGGACGTAGACGTCCAGGTTGTTGTGGACCACCTCGCCGATGGCGCTGTGGAGCCGCTCGATGGGATAGAACATCTGCCTGCTCAGCCGCAGGCTCATAAGCACGGAGAGGCCCACGCACACCAGGGCGCTGCCCACCGTCACCGTGGTGAGCAGGCCCCGGGTATCCCGGTTCAGTGCCTGGGGCCGCTGGAGGACGGCGTACAGCCCCATCTCCTCCTGAAAGGCCGCCCGATAGGCGTACTCCTCCCCCTCCTGGCCCAGCTCCTCCCCCGCCAGCAGCTGCTCCCGCAGCTGGACAGCCAGGCGGCCGGCCAGGGCGGTCTGGCTGGCGTAGACGGGCCGCCAGTACCGGTCGAGGAGCAGCAGGTCGCTCTGTCCGCCGTAGGTCCCCTCCAGCAGTCGCTGGAAGTCCGCCCGGGTCAGGGTGATGACCAGATAGCCCGCGTCCTCCCCCGCCTCACCGGCGATCCGGGCCGCCCCCCGAAACAGGGGCGCGCTGTTCCCCTCCCCGCCGTCCACCTGTGTGAAGACCAGCCCGACGCTCTGCCGGGCGGCGTAGAGAACGCCCCACTGGGTGGGCATCACCGGCTCCACCGGGCCGCTGCCGGTGGAGTACATCCAGACCCCGTCCCGGTCATACAGGTCGAACTGGGCGCTGAGACGGCTGCCCTCGGTGGCGCTGTACAGCTCGCTATAGACGGTAGTGCTGTCCCGCTGTCCCCGGGAGAGTGCAGGGGCCACATAGGGGCTTGCCTGAAGGGCCAGGGCTGTCTGCTGAAAGCCCCGGTACAGGCCGTCCAGGGAGCTTATCACGTGGTCCAGCTGCTCCCGGGACTCCTCCTCCAACTGGCTGTCCAGCCGCAGGCGGAAGATCTGGAGCAGCATGGCCGAGCACAGCAGCAGCGGCAGCAGGGAGGCCAGCAGGAACCCCGCGAACAGCCTTCTGCGGAAGGAATGGCGTTTTTTCACGGCTCCTCCCCTCCCCCCAGATAGAAAGCCCAGGACATGAGGATGCTGTCGTGGTGCTCCACGGTCCAGGCCAGGTCGTAGTCCACCAGGACGAGCTCCTCCAGCGGCCGCAGCACGCCGCCGCTCTCCACTCCTTCCCGTACGGGGCGTCTGGAAAACTCCGTCTCCAGCCGGCTCTGCACATCGTTTCCTGCAATGAAGTCCAGGAACTTCCGGGCGTTCTCCGGGTGGGGCGCTCCCTGCACCAGGGCGCCTCCATCCGGGATGCAGCTGGTGCCATCATCGGGGTAGATCAGAGCGATGTCCTCTCCCGCCGCCGCCCGCTTCAGGGCGGTCTCTTCCAGGGTGATCCCCACCAGGTCCGTCCCCCCGGCCACCGAGTCCAGCACCGCACCGGAGCTGTCCAGCTGCCGGCCGTCCAGGCTGACAGCAAAGCGCATCAGGGTCTCGTCCGTATCCCCGTCCACCGCCCGGAGCAGGGTGATCAGCCCGGTGAAGGAGGAGCCGGACACACTGGGATCGCAGAAGGCGATGCGCCCCTGCCATGCCGGAGAGAACAGATCCCGCCAGCCGGTGATCTGCCCCGGGACCACCAGTTTAGTGTTGTAGATGATCACCACCGGCAGGGCGGAGAAGGGAGTCCACAGTCCCTCCTCCGAGCGCATGGCCGGGTCCAGCCCCTCCCAACCGGCACAGACGTAGGGGGAGAAGCAGTCCTGATATGCCTCCAGGCTGTCCACGCCGCCGCCGAACATCACATCCGCTGCCGGGGCGTCCGCCTCCCGGCGCAGGCGGGCCAGCAGCTCGCTGGTGCCCCCCGCCTCCACCTCCACCCAGATGCCGGTGCGCGCCTCGAACTCCTGGATGATGGGCCAGTAGACCTCCTCCTTGTGGGAGGTGTACACCACCAGCCGCTCCCCCTCCTCCGGGGCGAACTCTGATGCAGAGGCCCTCTCCCCGGCCGCGCACCCGGTCAGGAGCAGCCCCAATATCAGGGCCAGCGCTGCCAGCCGTCCTCTCATTCCGCTCCCCCCTCGCCTGTTTTGTGCTCAGTTTGGTGTTTTGCATAATTATATCACACCCCCCCTCCTCTTTTCATCTAATTTCCACAGAAATTGCAGAAGATAACAAAAAAGCGCAGATTTGTCCCCTGTTTTTTCCATCACGGAGGCGATACAATAAAATTGCACACAGGACCTGGGATATCAGGTTCAATTTTATGAAAAATGATGAAGGAGGAACCAAAATGAAACGTACCATTTCATTGCTCCTGGCCTGTGCCCTCAGCTTCTCCCTGGCAGCCTGCGGCGGTGGCGGCGGGACCCAGGGCGGCGGCAGCTCTGCGGGGACCAGCGCCGGCAGCTCCGCCCCTGCCGGCAGCGAACCCCAGCCCCAGCCCTCCGCCGATCTGACACCCACCCAGCAGATCATCCAGGAGGCCCAGGGGATGACCCTGGAGGAACTGGCCCAGAAGGCCATCGAGGAGTCCAACGGCAAGACCTTCCTGGGCGTGGGCAACTCCAGCCGCGGCAAGAGTGCCCTGCCCCTGTTCATCGAGTATCTGCAGTCCATCGACCCAAGCTACACCATGGAGTTCGAGTGGCAGCAGCCCAAGAACAACAAGATCTTCGATCAGCTCACCGCCGACTCCCTGAAGGACACCGGCACCTTTGCCATGACCCTGATCCAGGACGGCAACCAGATCGAGTCCAAGATGGTCCAGACCGGCATTCTGGACACCTTCATCCCCAAGGACTGGGCGGAGGCCAACGGCACCACCCCCGAGGAGTACCAGGGCTATCTGCCCCTTCAGACTCTGAACAAGATCTTCATGTACAACAACACCGGTTCCAAATCCTATGACAACTGCTGGGATTTCGTGGCCGAGGGCGAGCACGGCCTGTTTATGGACATCGACTCTGAGATCGTGGGTAAGAACTTCCTGTATATGCTCACCCGGGATGACTACGCCGCCATGCTGAAGGAGGCCTTCGATGCCCTGTCCGCCGAGGAACAGGCCTACTTCCAGCCCACCATCAACGAGATGGCCTCCGAGGCCGAGAGCCTGGGCCTGGGGGAGAACGGCAAATACGCCCTGGCCTGGATCAAGCTGTGGGTGGGCAGCTACAATGCCCAGACTGACGACGGCCCCATCTGCAACACCTTGGTGGACCAGTCCGCTACTGACCAGTTCGGCCTGATCGTCTACTCCAAGCTGCGCAGCGTGGAGGAGTCCGCCTCCGTCTCCAAGAACAACATCACCGTGGCGGCCTATAACGACGGCTACACCGGTATGGGCGGTTTCGGCTACTGCCACTATCTGTTCGTCACCGACAACAGCCCTCTGCCCTGGACTGCCTGCGCCTTCATCGCCTACATGACCTGCACCGCCGACGGCTTCTCCGCCTGGGGCAAGGACATCGGCGGCTACTCCTCTAATCCCGAGGTGGCTGCGGAAAACGAGGCCATCTATCACCACGAGACCGGCGGCATGGCCGAGGACAGCACCACCGTGGAGTACGCCGCCCTGAACGACCACGGCTACGACTGGTGGACCAACGAGGGCAAGCTGGTCCTGGAGGACCCCGAGTACTGCGCCTCCGTCTCCTTCACCGTGGGCAGCTGGATCGAGATGCTGGACAAGTACAGCGCCGGCTGAGCCCCATCCCCGGCGTCACCGGACCTCTGGGCGCTGAGCGCCGGTTTTGACGAAACGCAGAGCAGGGCGCCCTTGGAGCCGAGTTGCCTCCAAGGGCGCCCCTCCATTCCCGCATGAGAGGAGTGCCGCATATGAACCAAACCACGACCCCCGGCGCCGCACGGTCCGCCATCCTCTGGAACAGGCTCAGGACCTTCCTGTCCAAGCCTCACAACGTGATCCTGCTGCTGATGGGCATCGTGGTGACCATCACCACCATCGCCCCCATCGTGGCCATTGTGGAGGACACCTTCAAGATCCACCCCGGCACCATCGATGCCCATCTCACCGGCCAGACCGCCGGCTATACCCTGGTGAACTACATCGACCTGTTCACCAGCACCTTGGCCAAGACCAACCTGTGGACCCCCCTGCTGAACACCATCTATCTGGCCGTGGGCACCTGCTTGGTGTCCATCCTCTTCGGCGGAGTGTTCGCCTTCCTGGTCACCCGCACCAACCTGGCCTGGCGGAAATACCTCAGCTCCATCTTCATCTTCCCCTACATCATGCCCCAATGGACCCTGGCTGTGGTGTGGCAGAACCTGTTCAACTCCAACGCCGTCACCGGCACCTCCAACGGCCTGCTGGCCGCTACCGCGGGCATCCAGATGCCCCTGTGGTGGTGCAAGGGCCTCTTTCCCAGCCTGGTGGTGCTGGGCCTGCACTACGCCCCCTTCGCCTATATCCTCATCGGGGGCATCTTCCGCAACATGGACGCCAACCTGGAGGAGGCAGCCACCATTCTGGACACCCCCAAGTGGAAGACCATGTGCAAGATCACCCTGCCTATGGTGAAGCCGGCCATTCTGTCCACCATCCTGCTGGTCTTCGGCAGCTCCATGGGCTCCTACCCCGTGCCCCACTACCTGGGCCTGACCACTCTGTCCACCAAGTACGTGTCCATGAACTCCAAGTACACCGGCGAGGCCAGCATCCTGGCCATCATCATGATGATCTTTGGCGTGGCCATCATGCTCCTCAACCAGATGTCCCTCCACAGCCGGAAAAACTACACCACCGTCACCGGCAAGTCGGGACAGATCTCCAAGATCAATCTGGGCCGGGCGGGCAAATACATCATCGCCCTGGTCCTGGTGGTGGTCACCTTCTTCACCAGTATCTTCCCCATCGTCTCCTTCGCCTTCGAGACCTTCCTCCCCAATCCGGGGGACTACTCCTTCCTATACACCGGGGACCCGGACAACCTGACCACCAAGTGGTGGGTCACCGATGAGAACATCACCGAAAACGGCATGTACGGACAGAAAGGCATCCTCCACAACGACACTATCTGGAACGCATTCAAGGGCACCCTGCTGGTCAGCGTGGCCTGTGCCCTGCTGGCGGGCACCATCGGCACCCTCATCGGCTACGCCGTGTCCAAGAACCGGCGAAGTAAGGCGGCCAGCTATGTGAACTCCATGGCCTTCCTCCCCTACCTCATGCCCTCCATCGCCGTGGGGGCGGCCTTCTTCGTCCTGTTTTCCAATGAGCACGTCAACCTCTTCAATACCTATACTCTGCTCATCATTGTAGGCACAATCAAGTACATCCCCTTCGCCAGCCGCAGCTCCCTCAACTCCATGCTCCAGCTGTCCGGCGAGATCGAGGAGGCCGCTATCATCCAGGATGTGCCCTGGGTCAAGCGGATGACCCGCATCATCATCCCCATCCAGAAGTCCTCCATCATCAGCGGCTATATGCTCCCCTTCATGACCTGCCTGCGGGAGCTGTCCCTGTTCATGCTGCTGTGCACCCAGGGCTTCATCCTGTCCACCACCCTGGACTACTTCGACGAGATGGGTCTATACGCCTTCTCCAGCGGCATCAACCTGATCCTGATCATCACCATCCTGGTGTTCAACACCGTGGTCAACAAGGTCACCGGAGCCAGTCTGGACGAGGGAATAGGAGGTTAAACCATGCCTGAGATCAAATTAGAACATGTGACCAAGCGCTGGGGCAAGTTCTACGCCGTGGATGACCTGGATCTGGTCATCCAGGACAATGCCTTCGTCACTCTGCTGGGCCCCTCCGGCTGCGGCAAGACCACCACCCTGCGGATGATCGCCGGTCTGGAGACCCCCACCAGCGGCCGCATCACCATCGGTGACCAGGTGGTCTTTGACAGCGCCCTGGGCATCAACATCCCGGCCAACAAGCGCAAGGTGGGCTTTCTCTTCCAAAACTACGCCCTGTGGCCCAATATGACTGTCTATGAGAACATCTCCTTCGGCCTGAAAAACATCAAGGAGCCCCTGCCCAAGGTCGACTTCGAAGCCAAGAACGCCGCCCGTTTAGCGGAGATCCTGGAGCAGCCCGCCGAGGTGGTCCGGGTGCTGGAGGAGTGCCGGGACAAGGACGGCAGGCTGGACCAGAAGAAGGCCCAGCTGAAGCTGGTGGACACATTCACCATCTCCATCTACGCCGCCAAGCAGCTCCTCTCCTACCGCCTGGAGCAGTCCCCCGACCTGTCTGGAGAGATCGCCTCCCTCCGGGGCAGGGTGGAGGCCGCCAGGCAGTCCGCCGCTGCGGCGGGCGGCGAGCTGGACGGGGAGTTCCGCCTGGTAAAAGGGGGCCAGGTGATCACCGAGACCCGCAAGCTCACCCGGGAGGAGATCGACCTCACCGTCCGCCGGGTGGCCCGCATCGTGAAGATCGGCATGTTTATGGACCGCTACCCCGCAGAGCTCTCCGGCGGCCAGCAGCAGCGGGTGGCCATCGCCCGCACCCTGGCCCCCGAGCCCTCGGTGCTGTTCATGGATGAGCCCCTGTCCAATTTGGACGCCAAGCTGCGCCTGGAGATGCGCTATGAGCTCCAGCGCCTCCACGTGGAGACCGGTTCTACCTTCGTCTATGTCACCCACGACCAGATGGAGGCCATGACCCTGGCCACCCAGATCTGCCTCATTGAAAACGGCGTGCTCCAGCAGTACGACGCCCCCCTCACTGTGTACCACCAGCCCAACAACCTGTTTGTGGCCGACTTCGTAGGCAACCCCTCCATCAACTTCGTGGAGGCCAAGGGGGCGCAGCGGGCCGACGGCGCGGTGGAGCTCACCGTGTTCCAGGGCCGGAAAGCACTCTTCCGCCCCAGCACCCCGCTGGACCTTCCCCAGTGGTTCCGGGACCGGGCCGCCCAGGCGGCGGCCTGGGAGGAGGCCCATCGGAAGCGCGCGGCAGAGAAGTCCTATGTGGAGAAGGGCAATAAGGACGAGGCTTTCCGCTACCACATCGCCAAGGTGGTGGAGGACGACGACTCCCTTCAGGACGATCCAGTGCTCACCGACCAGGACCTGGTGCTGGGTATCCGCCCGGAGTTTCTGGATATTGCGGACCAGAGTCCCCTGGAGGGGGAGATCTATGGCGCCATGCCCACCGGCATGGAGTCCACCATCAAGGTGCGGGTGGACGACTTCCTGCTCACCGGCGTCATCTTCGGCAGCTCCCTGTTCACCATCGGGGAGAAGGTGCCTGTGACCGTCTCCGGGGACAACATCATGCTCTTCCACCGGAAGAGCGGCGCCTGCATCGCCACCGGCTCCCTGGAGCTGTGAAGCGTCTATCCAGGCGGAAATATCTCGCAGAAGTGTTTTCTCCGACGCACATGTCGCCGGGGAAACCAGATCAGAATTTGGTCCACGCCTGCGGGCGCCAACTCCGCAAGGCTTTTTCCGCAAGCAGAACGACCGGGAGCCCCATGTCCGGGCAGACTGCGTGGTCCTCCCTCTCCCGGTGGCCGGGGCCGAGGGGATGGT
>NZ_JANGBZ010000065.1:0-17091 GCF_024462915.1 Clostridium sp. DFI.5.61 | reverse complement strand
CCCCAGCGCCCCCCGGGCCGCGGGCCCCCTCTCTGCGTTGCCGATCACGGACGGATGATATTCTCTGAGATCTCACTCAGAGCCTTGGCCGCCTCCATGTCAAAAGCCTGACACTTCGCCAGGTCGCCCAGGGACACGATCCCCACAATCTTCCCGCCCTCTGTGACTGGCAGACGCCGGACCTGCTGGGCCGCCATCAGACGGGTGGCTTCTCTGCAGTCATCCCCCGGGGAGACCGTGGCGCAGTTGCGGGTCATGATATCCCGCACCGGCACCTGGGCCGGGTCCTCCTCCGCCGCTACACACCGCAGCACGATATCCCGGTCCGTCACGATCCCCCGCAGACGTCCGTCCCCGCCGCACACAGGAAGAGCTCCCACATTGTGCCGGCTGATCAGCCGGGCCGCCAGGGCCGCCGAGGAGCTGGGCTCCACTGTCACCACAGCGGGGTTCATCAATTCACGCACTTGCACACCAAAAACCGCCTTTCTGTCAAAGCTCTTGTATGCCCCAGTTTTCCCTAAAACAGGCGGTTTTATTCAAAAGCCCGGAGCGCAGAGCGCACTCCGGGGCTTTTTTACAGGTTTTCTTCATTTTCCAGGAAATAAGACGCCTCCATGTCCGCTGTGGCCAAGGCGAAGGCGAGCGGATATTTTTGAAACGCCTGCCCCACAGTGCGGGCGTCCTCCGGGCCGGAGAAGCCCATGTGCCAGCGGATCGCCATGGCCTCCTCCCGGGTCAGCCGGATGAAGCCGTTGACGATGTACACGCTCTTTTCCCCGTGTCCATAGGGCAGAGGGTCATCAAAAGTAAAGGTGGGGACCCGCTCCCACTGTCCAGTGGCATCGTTCTTCACGTTCCGAAAGCTCTTTTTATAGCAGCCCACCTTGCACAGATCATGGAGCAGGGCCACCACTGCCACACTCTCCTCACTGTACTCCAGGCCATACAGCTCCTGGACCCGTTCCCGGGCCAGATAGTCCACCAGACAGTGGTAGACATTCAGGCTGTGGTCACACAGCCCGCCCGCATAGGCCCCGTGGTATCGGGCGGAGGCGGGGGCGGTAAAAAAGTCGCTCTTGTTCTCCAGATAGTCCAGCAGGGCGTCTGCCCCTGGGCGAGTAATCTTCTCTCGAAAGATCTCGATAAATTCCTCTTTGCCTGACATCATATCCCTCCATCTGCCTAACTGAACTGCCCGGCAGCCCAGCACATTTTTAACAGTAAAGCACATTGTAGCATAGAGGTGAAAAAAAAGCCATAGTAGATAGATCTCTATCTCTACTTACAAAAATTTTTATCATCCAATAAATGTAATTAAATCCAAAAAATCCACAAAAAATCTGCCGTCTATTTGTGAATTCTGAGGAATTTTTGAAAATATGTTGCATTGAACGGATTGATCGCACATAATAGGCCCATAGGAACTCAACCAGTTCCCCCGGGCACCTGTATGAGGGTTCTTAGCGGGGCATAGGAAAAGAAGGACATTATGGAGAATGGAAATGCAAAAGAGCGCCGTATCGCTCAAGAACTGGAACTTCTAAAGCAATATCAACGGGTCTCTGTAAAAGATTTGGCCGCTACACTCGAAGTCTCTGAGATGACCATCCGACGGGATCTGGATCTCCTGCGGAAAAACCATGTATTGGAACGGAGCTATGGCTATGCGACTCTCGCCAAAGGCGGCGATGGCTATGCCTATGATGGAGAAGTTTATGACCTTCGTCTGGCCCGAATTCAAAACCTCAGCGAAAAAGACCGTATTGCCAAATACGCCGCCACGCTGATTGAGCCAGGAGACTGGATTTTTTTGGATAATGGCACCACTGTGGGGCGCATTACCTCATATCTCCCCACAGATTTTGAATTTACAGTCTTATGTTATAATTTTACGATCCTCGCGGAACTGCTTAAGCGTCCAAATATCAAAATCATTTTTCCCGGCGGCTATTACCATCCGGAGGATTACAATTTTACCTCTCCGGAAGCTGTGGATTTTATTCGCCGGCACCGTGCCAACAAATCCTTTATTTCTGTCTCAGGGATCCATCGCAGTCTGGGCATTACCTGTATCAATGCTCATATTGTGGATAGTAAAAGAGCATTGATCGATTCTTCCGCACAAAATATCATGCTGGCAGATTCCAGTAAATTTGATTTGGTAAAAGCCAATCATTTTGCTGAACTTCATGATATGGATATGCTGATTACAGATAATAAACTCTCTCTGGATTGGCGGGATTTCTTAAACAACGCCCAAATAAACTTAAAATTGGTGTAGTTACATATTGTGAAAGAAGATCTCCGGCAAAGTACCACATGAGTTGGTATTTTGCTCGGAGATTTTTTGTTTGATCAAACATATATTTTGTGAAATTATTTTGCTAAATGAACAAAAATAGCTAAATTGAACTAGATAATACGCCAAAAAAGTGTTTAATATATTGACTTCGCACATTTTAGGTAGTATTATCAAACAAAAACAAAGATTATTTCTTCTTATTTATGTTCAAATAAACGTTTTAAAGGGAGAAGGAACACCATGCGCTTTACAGAAATCACAGATGATCTGACAGGTGCGGCCGACTCCGGCAGCTACTTCACTGCCCGGGGGCAGCAGCTGAAAATCTGTACCTCAGGAGAAAGCAGTTTAAACAGATCAGATAATGAACTTCTATCTGTCAATCTGTGTTCTCGAAACGTGGAAGGCGAAGTGGCCCGCAGAGTCCACAGTGCGCTGTTGAAAAGACTTTCAAAAGAGACTGGCCATATTTATATGAAAAAAATCGGCACTGGTTTTCGAGGCAACGATTCCTATGAGCTGGAAGGACTTCTGCAGGCCTGGCCCGACTACCTCGTCTTTCTCATTGACAACGCGCCGGATCTGGGTACCTTTACCCTCTATGGGCATCAGTACTGCGAGGGAGAGATCCTCCCCAAATCCCTGTATGCTAAGGATCCCATTTTCCCTCCCAAGGAATCCTATATTCCAGATATTCTTTCCCACGGGACAAAGCTCCCCATTGGGCTTGTGGACATTGATACTGTGAAAGGCGGCGATCTTGCGGGCGCTGTTCAGCAGCAGATAAGTAGGGGCTGCCGGATCCTGGTCTTTGACGCCATTACCAAACGGGACACGCTGCATATTATTCGTACGCTACAGCCTCTCTATCCAAAGGTCTTTTGGACCGGTTCTCTCGGGCTTGCGGATGGTCTGGCCGAATATCTCTATGGGCCGGAACAGCCCCTCCCTCCGGCCGCAGTCCGCCAAGTGCGCTGCCTCGGCTTCTGTGCCTCTGCATATGAAATTGCGAAAAAACAGCTTGCGTATTCTCAGTCCCGGGGGCTTACAGTGGTTCCTGTGGAAATAGACGCCTATATAGAGGGAGATCAAACTGTCCCCCATCGGGCGGCGGCAGCGGCTCTGGATGCTTTGGCGCACGGCAACGTGATCCTTGCCCCTGCGGTTGAGCGGTACTCCTATCAGCCTGGTACCAGTGTCAGGATCATGGAGTGTTTCGGAACTCTCGCCCCCCTTGTCTGCGAATCGGCTGTATTTGACCGGCTCATCATTGTAGGCGGTGAGACCTCCCAGGCCATCTTTCGCCACCTGCATGTAAATCATCTGGAACTAGGTCGGGCCTTGGAGCCCGGCGTTGCTCAAGGCAGGATTCTGGACGGCGCTCTCACTGGCAGAGAATTTGCCCTGAAGGGCGGCAGTATGGGCAGTGTTCCGGTTCTTGAAAAAATGATGTGCCGCTGGGAGGACGTCCAATGAACTGGAAGGAATCTTACTCCGATCAAATAGAAAATCTGATCTCCTACTCCAAACTGATCTATCAGCGCGGACTGGTCAGCGCTGCCGGCGGAAACATCAGCGCCCGGTGCGGCCGACATGTGCTGATCACGGGAAGCAATATCCCTCTGCGTGCTGTTACGCCGGAGGGGCTGGTGCTCTGTGATGAAAACGGCACTGTTCTGGATGCCCCCCCTCATCTGCGTCCCTCCAAGGAGTCTGCTTTTCATCTTGGCATCTACCGAATCCGCCCCTCTGCACAATATGTTCTGCATGCTCACCCTGTGTTTTCCACAATTTGGTCCATGCAAAATCAGGAGCTTCCTCTCTACACAGAATCCGCCAAATTAAAACTTGTCCATGTCCCCCTAATCCCAGATGGACAACCGGGGTCTGTTGATCTGGCGGAGAAGGTGCTCACAGCGGTCTCTCACACCTCGGAAGATACCACAGCTTTTCTGATGGAAGCTCATGGCGTTCTGATCCTTGGAGAAACTATGGAGAACTGCTTTCATCAGGCTGAACTGCTGGAGGACAGCGCCAAAATTGCCGTCTTTCAGAAACTACTCCACCCCTAAGCGCTGTTCACCGCTCACAGGCAGAGCGGGTCAGATAAGAAGAGTAAAATGAACACACTGAAAGGAGAACCAGAAATGAAACAATTCAAAAAACTTGCCGCTCCTCTGCTTGCCGCCGCCCTTCTGATGGGTACCGCCGCCTGCGGTGGTGGAGGCGCCACATCTTCCGCAGGCACATCTTCGCCTGACTCCTCCTCCCCTTCTGCAGACGCTGTAACCTTTACTGTTACGGCAGATGTCACCGGGGACCGGGCTCCCTATGTGGAGCGCTTTGCTCAGCTGGTTGAAGAAAAAACGGAAGGCCGTTACACTGCTTCCATTATTGCAGCTGGTTCTCTGGGCACTGGCTCTGATATGGCCCAGATGCTTCAGATGGGCACGCTGGATGTGCTGATGAGCGATGACATGACCATGGACGGTGTACTGGACGGTGCGCTGGGCTTTGCTTGGCTCCCCGGACTGGTGGCGGATTATGAGGAAGCTGACGCCTACTATAATAATGGCTGGATTGCGGACAAGGTAGCGGAGATTATGGCGGAGAACGGCCTGATTCGAATCTCCTCCTTCTGCAACGGCTTCCGCCAGGTAGGCAACATTGTCCGCCCGGTCACTGAAATGTCCGATCTGGCGGGACTGAAAATCCGCACCCCCTCCGTAGAATCTGTGGTGGAATTTTACGAGAAGTGCGGTGCCCTGCCTGTGATGATCTCCGGCTCTGAGGTGCTGAATGCCCTGCAGACCGGTACAGTGGACGGGCTGGATAACGCCGTGTTTAACTACACCAACCAAGGCATCACTGATGTGATCACCCACATCACTGAGCTGAATTACTGCTATTCCGGCGGCTGCTTTATCGCCGGTTCCCCCTTCTGGGACAAGCTCAGCGATGAGGACAAGGCCATTTTTGCGGAATGTGCTCAACTCGCTTCTGATGAGTTTACCACCTTCTTCCGGGAAAAGACGGAGTCCATGACTCAGGAGGGCCTGGAAAGCGGTCAATGGACCGTGGATCAGCCTTCTGACGATATGAAGGCTGCCATGCAGGAGATTTCCGAGGAAATCTGGGAGGAGAGCCGGGAGAAATATGGTGATGAAATCATGGATGTCATCATCAGCGGCGAGTATAGAACACTGTCTGAAAGTTGATTTTCTATAATCCTGGATTGATACACTAAAACGGAGCCTGAGGTTTTCTGCGGGAGAGCTTCAGGCTCCCTCTTCCAATAACTTTTCAACTGCAAAGGAGGGAGTTTCCCCATGAAATCACAAAGCACCCTGTTTCAGGGAGCCAAGCGGCTCAACAATGTTCTGCTGGGGATTGAGACCTTTTTTATGGCCCTCATCACCATCGCATTGGTGGCGGCAATTTTTATTGAGGTAATCTGCCGTTACTTTCTGTTTATCTCCGCTGCTTGGGCTGAGGAACTCACCCGGTATCTGTTTATCTGGCTCACCTATATTGGCTCTGCCTATGCGGTCTATGAGGGCAGCCATACAGAAATTGATGTCCTCAAGCAGGTAGTTGCAAATTTCAAAGAACCCGCTCGAAGGCAGGGGCTCAGGCTGCTGGAGTTGTTTGCCATTTTGTCCACCTTTCTTTTCCTTTTGGTGTTTGGCAAGCTGTTTTTTGATTACATGATGACCATTTGGGCCACGACCCAGACCTCCCCCACCATGAGGATCCCCATGGGCCTGGTCTATCTGCCTGTATTTATCGGCGTAGTGCTTTGTGCTCTTCATGAGGTCTATCTGTTTATGGAGTGGATGGTCCGGGGCCGTGAGGGCGGTGAGCCCCAGGCCACCGCACAATGACTTGAAAGAGGTGAAATTATGTCTGCCCTTACCGCACTTCTCGTCTTTCTGATTTCTTTCGCATTGGTCGCGGTGTTGTTCCGAATGCCGGTATCCTTTGCTCTGGGCACCTCTTCCCTGCTGGTTCTGGCCTATGCCGGCTTCCAGCTGGTCACGGTCCCCCAGTTTGCTTTCTCCGGTCTCGACAGCTTCGCGCTTCTGGCGATTCCCTTCTACATTTTTGCCGGTGTTATCATGGAATACAGTGGCATCTCCAAAATGCTGATCGACTGGGTAAAGTCCTTTGTAGGCCGGGTCCGGGGTGCCACTGGCATTATTACGACCTGTGCCTGCATGGCCTTTGGCGTTCTTACTGGCTCAGCTATGGCCACCATCAGCGCCATTGGAAAAATGATGGTGCCTGAACTGGAGAAAGAGGGGTATCCCCACGGCTATTCCTCTGCTCTGCTGGCCGCTACCTGTTTTCTTGGGATCCTGATTCCCCCCAGTGTCCCCGGAATCATGTATGCGCTGGCCTCCGGAGCCAAGATCACCCCCGTATGGATGTCCACCATCGGCCCTGCTTTTATTTTTGCCATTGGCTATTTTATCATCAACTATTTCCGAATCGGCCGCCACCAAGCCAGGCCGGAAAAAGTTGAATTTCATCCCACAGCCAAACTGCTGGAGATTGGAAAGTCCACTATTTACGCCATCCCCGCTCTGCTGATGCCCATTATCATCTACGGCTGTATTTACGGCGGGCTGTGCACGGTTACCGAAGCTGGTGCTGTCAGCTGCGTCTATGGAATCTTATATTTCTTTGTTCTGAAGATTATCGATAAAAAGAAAATCCAAATTACCTTCTGGCGCTGCTGTGCCATTGCCGGCGCCTCCACTGCCGTGATCGGTCTGCTGAACGCCTTCTCTGCTGTCGCAGGCAAAGTAATGACTTTGGCGGGCATTTCCAACTTTCTCTCCAACCTGATTACCGAAAATATCAGCAGCCGCGTTGGTTTTCTTTTGATGATCAATGTCATCTTCCTGTTCATGGGAACCTTTATGGATATCAATGCCACCATCCTGATTATGACCCCTCTTCTGCTGCCAGTGGCACAGACCTATGGAATTGACCCCATCCACTTTGGTGCCATCATGCTGGTGAATATGTGCGTCGGCTTTCTGACTCCTCCCTTTGCTGTTGGAATCTTTGTCAGCACTAAAATTGCTCATTCTACATTTGGAGATACTGTGCGTGAGGCAGTTCCTTTCATCGGTGTCGGCTTAATTGCCATTGTTATTACCACCTTCTGTCCTGAATATATAAATTTCTTTGTCAACCTATTTTCATAACTGTTCGTTAAGCTCTGTAGTCAAAAGAAAAGAGGAAATTCTTTATGATTGGAAAGGAAATACGCCTGAAGCGCCTGATTCCAGGCACGGATGGAAAATATTTTGGTTTAACTGTGGACCACGCCATTGCCCGCGGTGTCATGCCTGGCCTTGATACGATAGATGACACCCTGAGCAAGATGGTCGCCGGAGGTCCCAATGCCATCACTATGCATAAGGGCATTGCAGAAAAATGCTTTGCGCCCTATGCGGGCAAGGTCGCCCTCGTGCTGAAGCTCACCACCTTCGGCGTGTATCACTTTGACGAAGATGTCCAGGTAGCCGATGTGGAGGAGGGACTTCTCATGGGGGCCGATGCGGTCTCTGCCGGCTGCATTGTGGGCGGTGACAATCAGGACCAGCAGCTCAGAATGCTCGGCCGCATCAGCAAAGAGGCCCTGAGAGCGGAAATGCCTCTGATCTGTCATATCTATCCCAGAGGAAATCATATCACTGGGGCTGACCAGTACAGTGTGGAAAATGTCACCTATGCGGCCCGGGCTGCCGCGGAACTCGGAGTAGATCTGATCAAGACCAACTATACCGGTGACTTGGACAGTTTTTCCAAAGTGGTCCAGGCGGTTCCGGCCCGCGTCGCCATTGCAGGCGGATTGAAGTGTGAAACCGTAAAGGAATATTTGCAGATGACCCGAAATGTTATGGACGCAGGGGCTGCAGGGGTTACATATGGCCGGTTTGTCTTCCGCTACCGGGACATAACCGCGTTGGTCAAGACCTTGAGCCAGGTAATTCATAACGGCATCTCTGTTCAAGAGGGGCTGGAGCTGCTGGAATATTTGGAGCGGGAACATCAGAAGGGCGGGGAACCATGTACCTGAACATTGATTCCGGAAAGTTGCGGGATGTGGTCGCATTTGGGCGTGCCACCATCGACCTCTACGCCAATGAGATTGGGCCCATGGAGGACGCGGTCACTTTCCATAAATATGTGGGCGGCTCTCCGGCCAATACCGCTGTGGCCATGTCCAGGCTCGGCCTTTCTGTCGGATACATCGGTAAAGTTTCTGATGACCAGTTTGGACGATTTATTACCCGCTATCTGGCAAAACAGGGGGTGGATGTCTCCCATATCGCGCTGGCTGGCCCCGGCATTCGTTCCGGGGTGACCATGGGTGAAATTCTGCCTGACCGGTGCAGCTACCTGATGTACCGAACAAACTGCGCGGATCTGCACATCGACTGCGCCCAACTGGACGAGTCCTATCTCGCCAGCCACAAGCTGCTTCTGATCTCTGGCACATCTCTCTCCCATTCCCCGGCACGGGAGGCAGTGTTTCACGCCATCTCTTTGGCACGGCGCAATCATGTGGCAGTAGCCTTTGATCTGGATTACCGGGAGGATACCTGGGACACCGTTGAGGAAGCCAGCCTCTATCTCTTCCTTGCCGCAGAAAAAGCCGATCTGGTCCTGGGAACCCGGGATGAATTTGATGTAATGGAGCATCTTCTCCACACCGGAAATCAGGACGACGCCAAAAGCGCTGCTTGGCTTCTGGAAAAAGGCGTGTCTGTGGTCTCCATTAAAAAAGGGAAAAAAGGTTCCCATGTTTTTACGAAGGAAGGAAAAACCGTGGGTGGCATCTATCCAGCACAGGTGTTGAAAACCTTTGGCGCCGGTGACTCCTATTCCTCCGCCTTCTTATTTGGTCTGCTTCACAATATGGAGTTGAAGGATTCTCTGCGCTACGCCGCTGCCGCTTCCTCCATCACCATCTCAGGCCACAGCTGTTCTGACTCCATGCCTACTTTGGAACAGGTAGAGGACTATATTGCCCACCACGAATATGTCCTGCCGGATACACCTTAAAGTCCGGCTATAAACCAGAGCCACAGTGCCCTGCCGGACGGCTTTTCAGAAAAAAGGAGCCTGATATTATGACAGTTCAGGAGAAACGAGCCAATTTTAAGTCCCAGATGATGGATTCCTCCCGGATGAAGGTGCTCTGCGGAGCCTTCGACGGCATTACAGCCCGGGCCGCCCAGGCGGCTGACTTTTTTGACGGCTGTTACATGGGCGGTCAGGCAGCAGCAGCCAGCCTGCTGGGTGTGCCGGATCTGGGTCTTGTCTGCGGATGTGAACAGACAAAGCACGCCCAGGACCTTGCCTCCTGTGTGGATCTGCCCTTTCTTATCGACGCGGACACAGGCTATGGGAATGAGCTGAATGTCCGCCGCACTATGCGGGACCTGGAGGCCGCCGGAATCTGCGGCGCGCATTTCGAGGACCAGGTCACGCCAAAGCGATGCGGCGGCATGAAGGGCGTCCAAATTGAAACTGCCCAAGTCTTTATTCGAAAAATAGAGACCGCTCTGACCTTTCGGAGAGATCCCAACTTTTTAGTTATTGCCCGCTCTGATGCCGCCGAGGTGGAAGGAGAGGATGAGGCTATCCGGCGTCTCAATCTGGCAGCAGAGGCCGGAGCAGACATGGGTTTTCTCTTCTCCTCAAAGGGGGTCTTTGAGACTCTGGATTCTGTCAAACGGGCCTGCGATCAAATAAAGGTTCCCATTCTGTACTGCCTGATGGAATTTTGCCCTGAGGTCTGTTTTACTCTGGAAGAGCTGCGTCAGGCAGGGGTTCGGGCCGTCATATGGCCAAATGGTCTTCTGATGCGCTGGTGCAAAGCCGCCTCCGACCTGATTCAGCAGTTTAAGGAGACAGGGGACTGCAAAACCTTTTTTGATCAGCTCATGCCTATTGACCAGTGCAATCAACTGCTGGGGATTCGGGACTGGAACCCGTCCGGTATGTTTTGATTTCTCCTCAGACACCAGGCCAGCGCCGTATTTGGCGCTGACCTGGTGTTTTTTTCTGATCGTCCTTATTTTCTACCGCCGCACTCTCCGGTTGTCAAATTATCTTTTTTTCTTGTTCCTTCCATTCGAACCAGGTATGATAGTTCCAGCCGCCTGGGCCATGACAGAGGGATTCCCGGATTGAAGCTGTCCCAAATTTCATATAATCTTAAGGAAATTTTTTATTTCCTTTAAAACGCCCCTGATAGGATAGTACCATCAAGAATTGGGAGGAATCACCATGCGCTTTGCCAAGACCGTTACCGCTCTCGCTCTGGCCTGTTCTCTGGCCCTGGCCATTCCCACTTTTGCCGCCCCTGCGGCGGAGGAGCAGGCTGGCAGGCAGGAAGACCTGGAGCTGCTCTATCAGACCATCCGGGATCGCCACCCCGGCCCCTTCACCAATACGCCGGAGCAGGAGTTCCTTGCCCGCATCGCTCAGATCGAGGCCCGGATAGACACAGAGGACAGCATGAGTTTTGGGCTGGATCTCCAGTCTCTGGCAGCCCTCATTGGGGATTCCCACACCACCACAAATCTTAACTCTATTCTCAGCAGCGGACATATGTTTCCCGTGTCTGTGAAGTGGATGGACGGGGACTGGGTGCTCTACCAGGTGGACGCCTCCCACCAGGGTGCTCTTGGCCAGCAGGTGACCTCCGTCAACGGCTTCTCCATGGATCAGGTACAGGAGAAAATGGCCCCTCTGATCTCCGCGGACAACGAGATCAAGCTGCGCCGGCAGCTCTCCCAGGTGTTCGGCCATCAGGAAATCATGGTCTACTGCGGACTGCTCAAGCCCGAGGAGGATCTGACCCTCACCTTGGAAAACGGCACGTCTATCACCCTCTCCCCTCTCTCCATGCAGGACCAGTCCGGCTGGCCGGAGATCAATGGCCTGTCCCAGCAGCGCCAGGGCAGCGCCCCCACTGATTACCAGAAGGGGACCTACTATTTCTCTCTGCCCCTGGACAGCCGCACCTACTATATCCAATACAACCAGTGCATGGAGGACCCGGAGCTGCCCATGGAGACCTTCACTGCTCAGGTCATGGCCGACCTGGAGCAGGGGAGCTATTCCGTCCTTCTTTTGGATCTGCGGAACAACGGCGGCGGCTCCGACGGGGTCATCATCCCCCTGCTGATGGAGCTGGCCCCCCTGGTCCGCAGCGGGGAGCTGGAGCTGTGGGGGCTGGTGGGGGAGGCCACCTTCTCCTCCGCCAGCATCAACGCCCTGGAGATCCGGGAGATGGGCGGCGGGCTGGCCGGTGAGCCCACCAGCGGCAGCGTGGACCACTTCGGTTCCACCGGCTCCTTCACCCTCCCCAACACGGGGGTCCGGGTGTCCATGTCCACCAAATTTATTGACACAGGCACCCTTCTGGAGTGCGCCGCCGGGCTGGGAGTGGAGCCCATCCAGCCCGACGTGACCGTCTATCAGACTCTGGAAGACTACCTGGCGGGCCAGGATACCTTGGTGGACGCCCTGTGCGCCCGCACAGAGCCCTTCCAGCCCCAGGAGCGGCCCGATGCCCCGCTCAGCCGGGGCCGGCTGACCGAGCTGCTCCGGCAGGCTGCGGAACAGGCCGGCCTGGACACTCAGGCCCCCATGCAGAGTCTGTCTGATCTGCTCCCCTGTGCCTGGTATGCCCCGGGCGTCTGCTGGGCTCTCTCCTCGGGGGTGGCCTCCGGCACCGGGGAGGCCATGTTCCAAGCCTCCCGTCCGGTCACCCGCCAGGAGGGAGCTGCCATGGTCTGGCAGACCGCCCGGCTCCTGGGGATGGCCCCCTCCGGCACCGCCGAGCTGACGGACGCCGGCTCCATCGCCTCCTGGGCGCTGGACGCCGCCCAATGGGCGGTATCCGCCGGCGGCTTGGACACTCAAAACGGCGCCTTTCATCCCCAGGATACCCTGACCCGGGCGGAGGGGGAGGCCCTTCTCTCTCTTCTCCCCTGACCCCGGCCCTCTTGTGTCACCCCTGCCTCTCCCAGAGCAGCACCGCGTCTCCGGCCTGCGCCTGGAAGGAGGCCTCGTCCAGATCCTCCAGCTCCTCCAGGTCCCCGGCCAGATACCAGACCTGATCCGCCCCGCCGTCGAAGGGGAGGGGGATCACCGTCCCGTGTCTGGTGTCCAGGACGATGCCGTTGTTGATCCCCACACTTTCGTGGTATGGGGAGCCGGGAGAGAGATACCGGGTCCACAGGCTGCCGGTATAGCAGAGATAGACCCTTCGGATGATCTCCCCGCCCTCCTCCGTCACCCGGAACAGGACCTCCAGGCCGGCGTAATCCCGGCCCAGATATTCCATGTGGAAAGCCGGCTCCACCTCCTGGATGCGGATATCCTGTGAATAGGGAATGGGTGTCTGGAAGCGAAAGACCAACAGCCAGACCGCCACGCCCAGGGCTGCCGCACCGGCCAGCACCCGAGCGGAGAAACACAGCTTTTTCCTTCTCAGCTGCCTTTTTACCCCGGCCAGCACCCGGGCCTTCGACTGCTCCCGGTCCTGCTCTGGCGGGGGCAGCGGGTCTTCCCGGCGCAGCTCCTCCAGCCGGGCACGGCAGAGGGGACAGTTCTCCACATGCTCCTCCACCGCCCGGCGGCTCTCCTGGCTGCAGATCTGGTCCACGTACAGGGGCAGCAGATCCTGGATCATGGGACAGGGCTGATTCATCATAATGCCTCCTTGATTTTTAGTCTGGCCCGGTGAAAAGTGACCCGGGCCCAGCTCTCCGTCTTATGGAACAGTGCTCCTATCTCCCGGAAGGACAGCTCCCCCAGCACCCGCAGGGCAAAGACCTCCCGATAGGGCTCGGGCAGGCTGTGGAGTACCTGGTGGACTTCCATGGCAGTCTCCTTCTCCGCCAGCCGCTCCTCCGGCCCCTCCTCCCGGAGCTCCGGCTCCGGCTCCCGCCTTCTCTGCCTGCGGCAGTGGGTCAGCCAGGCGTGCTTGGCGATCTGGCACAGCCAGACCCGCAGGGTGCACTCCCCCCGGAACTGGCCGATATGCTCCAGCGCCCGGAAAAAGGTCTCCTGGGTCAGCTCCTCCGCCAGTACCGGGTCCCGGCACAGGGCCAGAGAAAATCGGTAGACGTCCTCCAGATAGTCCTGGTAAACTTCTTCAAAATCGATCACGCCCTCACCTCCCTTTCCACAGATAAGACGGCATCTCCCCCTTTTCGTTACAAAAGATCCACCGCCATTTTTTGGCGGTGGATCTTTCTCTTTCCAATATTTTTAATATCGCTGCTCCAGGATCTCCACGATATCCCCGATCACGCCGTCGTCGCAGTGACACAGGATATGGGCTCCCCAGTCCTTCACCTCCTGGGCACAGTTGGCAGGGGCAAAGGGGACGGCGGACAGTGCCATCATGGGGATGTCGTTCTGGTTGTCTCCCACGCAGTAGATATTTTCTCGGGCGATCCCCAGCATCTGGGCCAGCCGGGCCACCATTCCCCCCTTGTTGCACCCATGGTCGGTGATCTCCAGGTACACGTGGTTGGAAAAAATAGCCTCATACCGGCGGGGGAAGCGCTTCAGAAGCCAGCTCTGCACCTCCTTCAGCACCCCGTGGTCCTGCTGGAGGATGGCTTTGGTCCAGGGCGTAGGCATCTCCCGAATGGGACAGACGGTGTAGTCGGTGCCCACCTTTTTCATGTGCAGGTCTGTGATCCAGTTGGGTCGGAACACATAGATATCCTCCCCGTGGTAGGCCTCCATCCCCAGCTGTGGAAATGCCTCCATCACCCCATCCAAGTCCTGAGGCGCACTGGGAGACAGATAGGTCTGCACCAGAAATTCGTCTTTTTGGAAGTCATAGATGGCCGACCCGTTGGAGAGGACCACCGGGGCATTGACGGGGGCCAGATGGACATAGGGAGCGAAGGTCCGGTGGGCGCGGCCGGTGGCCACGGTAAAACGCCCCCCCTGGGCGAGGAAGCGGTCCAGGGCCTCCAAATTCCGCCGGGGCACCTGACAGTGGCTGTCATACAGCGTGTCGTCAAAATCACTGACCAGCAGGACACCGTCGAATTTTCCCAAAGAAAAAACCTCAATTCTGTTTCGTCAGCAGCTTCTGCCGCAGAGCGGGGACGGACTGAAAGATCCCCAGAACGATCAGGTTGACCACAGTCACGAGAACGATCAGCACGCCGTTAAAGATCATGGAGTAGACCCAGGGGTCCACCATGGGCAGTCCCAAAAATTCCTCCGGCATATACATATACCACAGCAGGCCGCCGGACAGGGTGAGAGATACCCACCGTCCCAGCCCGGCCAGGATGGTGCCCCACAGCCAGCCCAGCTTCTTCCCCGCGGCAAAGCCGCAGAGGAACACCAGCGTATAAGCCACCACATAGTCCAGCAGCATGGACTGCCAGGATAGAGCGATCCCTCCGCCCAGGAAGAACTGGAGCACACCGTTGACAAAGCAGCAGCTCAGGCTCCAGGCCGGGCCCCAGCGCAGGCAGTAGATCAGGATGGGCACCATGGCAAAGTCCACAGACCCCCCCTGGGGAAAGCGGTACAGCCGGAAGTAGCCCAGGATGGTGGCCAGCGCGATCATCAGCGCGGCCTCCACAAGGGCGCGGGTAGAGCGGGAATGTCGGTTCATCGTCGTTTCCTCCTGAAATCAAGATACCGCAGCACATCCGAACGGGTGCGTGCGGTATGAAGAGGACGACATATGGATCGTTCACTCCCTACGCCGGCATTACCCGGATCAGGTCAAGGGACTGGAGCTGCGATTCGCTTCCATCTCAGCCGGGAATAGCTCCCAGCGCCCCTGTGTTCGATTGTCTGCGGTCAAAGTTATTGTATCCCAAAGGGACGGGCCTTGTCAAGCGTGCTCTTTTCTTTATCCACTCCCCTCTTGTATGTGCCCTTTGAATGGGTCCATGACTGGATACTATTAGACACCTGCCGCCCTGCGTGGTATCCTGAAGACGATTTCTTGTACACTTTACACAATCCGTCAGGAGGTCTCTCTATGAAAAAGCTGCAATTCGCAATGGTCGGGGGCGGGAACGGCGCCCTGATCGGAGATATCCACCGCATCGGGGCCCAGTTCGACGACCTGGCCGAACTGAAGGCGGGCTGTTTCTCCCGCCACTGGGATAAAAATCTGGAGGCCGGAGAGAAATGGGGGGTGGAGCCCGGCCGCATCTATCCCGACTACCACACCATGCTGGAGGAGGAAGCCAAGCGCACCGGGGAGGACCGGCTGGACTTTGTGGTGGTGGCCACCCCCAACAACACCCACTACGAGATCGTCAAGGACATCATTGCCCACGGCTTCCACATTGTCTGCGACAAACCCGTCACCTTCACCAGCCGGGAGTCGGAGGAGCTGAAGGCCCTGGCCCAGGAAAAAGATCTTCTGTTCGGCGTGTCTTACAGTTATGCCCACTACGCCATTCTGGAGCAGGCCAAAAAGATGATCGCTGACGGGGTGCTGGGAAAGATCCACACCATCGCCGCCGAGTATCCCCAGGAGTGGGTGGGGCTGAACACTGCCCTCCGGGGAAAGGACGGCCTGACCTGGCGGGTCGATCCGGCCATCTGCGGCCCCTCTGGAGTGATCGCGGACATCGGCACCCATGTGGAGTATCTCATCAGCAAGGTCACCGGCCTCAAGCCCGTGCGGGTGCTGGCCCGCCTGCGCTCCATCCCGGATTATGTGCCGGTGGAGAGCGACGCCCAGGTGCTCATCGACTACGACAACGGGGCAGCGGGCATCTTCTGGACCTCCTTCGCCATGGTGGGCAAGAGCTGCTGCATGAAGGTGCGCATCTACGGCGACAAAGGGGGCATGGAGTGGAACGCCCACGATTTCATGGAGCTCCGGGTGGACATCGCCGGACAGCCCACCCAGATCTGGTCGGCCAATTATGACTACTGTGATCCCCAGGCCCGGAAGTCCTGCCGCCTCCCCAAGGGGATGCCGGAGGCCTTCCACTCCCTGTTCGCCAACTTCTACCGGGGTTACTGTTCCCATCTGCTGTCCCGGAAGGAGGGCAAAGATGAGCGGCCCTTCCCCTACTCCGATATCGATGACGGCATCCAGGGGCTGAAATTTATCGAGGCCTGCCTGAAGAGCCAGGAGGACGGGAACGTCTGGACCCAGGTGTGAGCAAAGGATATCAAAAACAGGGCCCGGGAAAACCGCAGGGTTTTCCCGGGCCCTCTTCTGACCCTAGAAAATTTTCCACAGGAGCCCGGTGGTCCCTGTGGAATGGTCGATGTGAAACGGCGGGCGCACAATGCGCGCCCCTACGCAAAGACCGAAGGGGACACCGTAGGGGCGGCTTCCAGCCGCCCGAAAAGCCTTCCCCCCACAGGGGGGGAAGGTGTCACGGCATATGCCGTGACGGATGAGGGGTCTTTCTACCCCTGTCCCTGTCCCAGAGGGGTTCTGTCCTGCGGGGCGGAACCCCTTTCGGGCATCCTTCGGATGAAAACGGGCGGGGGCAAGACCCGCCCCTACGTAAAGACCAGGGCCGCTCGTGAAAAATGGCGGGCGCACAATGCGCACCCCTACGCAAAGACTGAAGGGGACCCCGTAGGGGCGGCTTCCAGCCGCCCGAAAAGCCTTCCCCCCACAGGGGGGAAGGTGTCACGGCATATGCCGTGACGGATGAGGGGTCTTTCTACCCCCGTCCCTGTCCCAGAGGGGTTCTGTCCTGCGGGGCGGAACCCCTTTCGGGCATCCT
>NZ_JANGBZ010000064.1:0-17216 GCF_024462915.1 Clostridium sp. DFI.5.61 | reverse complement strand
CCGCTCCCCTGGAGGCCTGGGCCGCTGAGAATCCCATCTTTGTCATCAGCCAGGCTTTTGTGGACGGCGAGAGTGCCGGAGACGACTATCTGGCCAGCGTGAGCAGCAAAACGTATGACGGGAAGAGCGCCAATGGCGACATCACCGATGTGCTGGATAAGACCCTGAAGCAGGTGGGCATTGCCGGGGAGATCGCCCCGAAGGACGCGCCTGTGCCTACATGGCTGGCTGCCTATACCGGCAGCGACGCCCACTGGAAGACGGCAAACGACTGTGAGGCCGCAGCTGAGGGAGACACCTATTACCAGAAGCTGGATTCTGACGCCTATCAGACCGACTATGCCAACAGCCGTCTGGAGGCCGCCGGGGCCGACCACGGCATCTCTCAGGTGAAGGTGACCGGCAGTGCCGATGTGAGCGCCGCAGAGCTGTACGCCTGGATGGCCCAGTACACCCGGTATGATACGACCTTCGCATATTCCAATGCCATCGCCCAGCGCCTGGACTACACCTCCGCCCGGGTGGCCGCCCAGAAGCAGGCCAAGGCCGGACAGGTGCAGAAGACCCTCAGTGACGGGACCCAGATCCTGGCCCAGGAGGATGTGGCCATTGACGGCCACGGCACCGTCCAGGTGGGCGTGATCGCCTTCAGCGACAACAGCGGAGATGGGTTGTGGGACCCCCGGGAGTATATCATCTACGTGCCTGAGGGCTTCGAGGGCAAGGAACTGCCAGTGCTGATGATTTATCCCGGCAACACCCAGACCGACTCCATCTTCCTGGACTCCACTCTGTGGTGGCAGATCGCCGAGGACGAGGGGATCGTGCTGGCCTTTGTGTGCGAGACCTATAATGCCAGTCCGTGCAGCGTGTCCCATGCCGACTCCGACAAGTTCTACCACTCCCTGATCACCATCCTGGAGGAGCAGATCGACGGCAGCTATGCAGATCTGGACTTCACCCGGATCTATGGCTCCGGCCAGTCTGCGGGATCCAACACTACCCAGGGGTTTGCAATGACCAATCCTGAATTCTATGCTGCTGTCGCCACGACTTCTGGAGCAGTTACACCAAAAGATCCCAGTAAGAATCAGGAAGGAATGATGGTAACTTCGACAGAGCCTGCTTATGAGTCGATTCCCACCATGATGGTTACAGGGCAGATGGATTCTGGTAGTATGGCAGATGGATTTGAAGCTAAAGACATGCAGTCGTGGGCAAACTATATGCTCCAGGTGAATGGATTTGAGGTTGCCTATGAGGCAAACAGCGCTAGCAGTGTAGTAAATGCTGACTCTCGCCATCCGGAAGTATATATTTGGAGCAAGACTGTTGATGGCGTAGAAGTTCCTTTGGTTCAGTGGGCGCAGTGCCTCCTGCGTCCCCACAACTGCTATCCCTCTGATATGCCTATGCTGTGGGACTTCATGGAGCACTTCAGCTTTGAGAAGGCCGCGGACGGCACTGTGACCCGCTATTACAGCCCCTCCGCCTTTGAAAAGGACGATGCGGTGGCGCTGAACTGAGAGCAGCAAATTTTAAAAAGACAACGGTTCGCTTCCATCTGTCAGAGAACAAAAAGGAAAGCGCAGGGCTTCTCCCCACACGGGGAGAAGCCCTGCGCTCGTTTGCACAGAAAGAACTCAAGGGGTCAGGTCCGCCTGACGGCGCAGGATGGAGAGGGGGGGCACCGACTGGGGCAGCTGCATGCGGAAGCGCATCTGGGGCTTACGTACCTGGGTAAGGGGCAGGCCGTCCTCGTCCCACAGCGCCGTGACCTCCAGAGGCTGGGGGCGGACGCCGGGGCCCACCAGCTCCAGCCGGTCGCCCAGGGAAAACTTGTTGTTCAGGGTGAGCAGGGCGCGGCCCTCCTGGTCACAGCTGACCACCTTTGCGGTGATCTGCCAGTCCCGGATGTAACGGGAATCCTCTGTGAACTGGCCTGGCTGGCCGTAAAAGAAACCGGTGGAATAGTGCCGGTGGCTGATGTGCTCTACCTCATCCCGCCAGACGGGGTCCAGAGGCATGCCGCTCCAGGCGGCGTCGATAGCGTGGCGGTAAGCTCCGGTGACGATGGCGGCGTAGTAAGCTGATTTGGCCCGCCCCTCGATCTTGAGGGAGTCCAGGCCGGCGTCCATCAGCTCGCCCACGTGGTCGATCATGCACATATCCCGGGAGTTCATGATGTAGGTCTCCCCATTCTCCTCATAGACGGGGAAGTATTCTCCCGGCCGCTTCTCCTCCATCAGGGCGTACTGATAGCGGCAGGGCTGGGCGCAGGCCCCCCGGTTGGAGTCCCGGCCCGTCATGTAGTTGGACAGCAGGCACCGGCCGGAGTAGCTGACGCACATGGCGCCGTGGGCAAAGACCTCCAGCTCCAGCTCGGGGGGCGTCTTGTCCCGGATCTCCCGGATCTCGTCCAGGCTGAGCTCCCGGGCCAGGATGACCCGCTTGGCCCCCAGTTGGTGCCATGCCCGGGCGGACTGGTAGTTGACCACACTGGCCTGGGTGGAGATGTGCCGCTCCACATGGGGGGCGTGGGCGGCGGCCAGAGCCAGGGTGCCCACATCGGCCAGGATGATGGCGTCCACCCCCAGGCTGTCCAGATATTCCAGCCACTCCGGCAGGCGGGCCACCTCATTGTTTCGGGGCATGGTGTTGCAGGTAACATGGACCCGGATGCCCCGGCGGTGGCAGAGCTCCACCGCCTCCTTCAGTGCTTCCGGCGTAAAGTTGCCGGCAAAGGAGCGCATGCCGAAAGTAGTACCGGCCAGATAGACCGCGTCTGCCCCATAGGCGGCGGCCATCTGAAGGCGCTCCATGTCGCCGGCCGGAGCCAGCAGTTCGATCTTCTTTCGTTCCATCAGGATCAGCCTCCCATCAGAGCGGCATAGGAGCCGCGCCTTTTCAACAGGTCGAGCGGGCCCCGGAAGTCGTTCCGGGGCCCGCTGTAAATCGTCAGCCGCCGCTGTAAAGCGCCTGGGTGGACATGAAGGAGGTCATCTCTCCGTAAGTGTTGAAGAAATGGTGCTTGTTGTCGTCGCCCAGGGTATAATAATAGTAGGAGGTGCTCTCCGGCTCCATAGCGGCCTTGATGGATTCCAGGCCGGGGTTGGCGATGGGGCCGGGGGGCAGGCCGGGATACAGATAGGTATTGTAGGGGGAGTCGATGGACTTGTCCGCCTCGGTGGGCACCTTGCCCCCGTTGAGGTAGGCCAGGGTGGCGTCGATCTGAAGGTAGCCGTTGGTGCCGGCGGAGGCACCGGGGTTGTTCAGGCGGTTGTAGATGACGGAGGCGATCTTCCCCCGGTCCTCACCGTCAGTCTCCTTTTCGATCATGGAGGCCACAGTGAGCACCTCGTGGATGGTGCGTCCGCTGTCCGCCACCTCCTGGCGCATCTCATCGGTGAACTGGGCGTCGAAGGTCTGAAGCATCTTGTTGATGGCGTACAGGGGATTGTGGGGCGTGTAGAACTCGTAGGTGGCGGGGAACAGGTAGCCCTCCAGCCGCTCGGGGTCACCCAGGGGAATGTCCTGGAGGAAGGAGAAGGCGTAGTCGTGGGTGGCCGCCGTCTCGTTCAGGTCCTCCACCGTGGCCACCCCCTTCTCCTCCAGGAGCTGGAAGATCTGGGCTACCGTGTAGCCCTCCGGGATGGTGACATCCACCACTGCCCGGGAGGCGGAATTGGCGCTGATGCCGGAGATCAGGGCGCGGTAGTCCATGTCGGAGTTCAGGGTAAAGGTGCCGGAAGAGGCGATCTTGTCCTTGCCGCCGGTGATGGCGGAGAAGAGCTTGAAGAGAGATTTGTACTCGATCAGGCCGTTGTCCTTGAGCATATCCACCACGTCGTCATAGCTGTCCTCCGGGGTGATGGTGACGGTGACGGAGTGCTCCTCCTTGTTCAGGGCCAGCACGTCGCTGGCGGCGATCCAGCCCACACAGGCCAGCAGAGCGGATACGCCGATGACGGCCACAGCGTAGAGCACGGCAAAGCTGGCGGAGCGGGCGGCGCTGCGCCGGCGCCGGGGGGCGGGGGAGGAGGACCGGCTGCGCCGGCCGGCCTCCCGGTAGTCTGAGTTTCTGCGTTCCTGAGGCATAGGGTCAGCTCCTAACAAAATTTCCTTCCCCGTGGAACCGGGGACAGGGGTGGGCCATAGAATGGTACAGAGGCGAGAGACCGGCGACGGTCTCGGCCGACTTTGAGTGAGGTGAATGTTTCATGTGCTTTGGAAACAACGGTTGCGGCGGTAACAGCTGTCTGTGGATCATCCTGATCCTGATCATCATCTGGGGCTGCGGCGGAAACAGCTGGGGCTGCAACAGTAACTGCGGCTGCAACAGCTGCGGCTGCGGGAACAACTGCGGCAACAGCGGCTGCGGCTGCGGCGACAGCTGCTGCTGAGGCGGACTACATCCGCTGGAGACAGGCGGGGCCCTCCGGCCCTGCCTTTTTCCTGCGGGGCCGGCGGACAGGCAGGGGCTCAGAAGCGGAGGACCCGTCGGTCCGTCACCAGAACATGGACCCCCAGGTCGTGGGGCTCTACCGGCAGACTCCGCTGGAGGACGCACTCCCGGCACAGGCCAACGGTGGTCCCGGAGAAGCTCTCCAGCCAGCGGTCGTAGTAGCCTCCCCCGAAGCCCAGGCGGCGTCCGCCCTCATCATAGCACAGAGCGGGGACAAGGGCAAGGCCGATCTCCTCAGGGCGGATCAGAGGGGCCTGCTCCGTGGGCTCCTGGATGCCGAAGTCGGAGATGGCCATGGGCAGCTCCGGGCGGTAGACCCGGCACTCCATCCCGAAGCCGGGGACTACCCGGGGCAGACAGACCGTCTTCCCCAGCTTGGTCAGCGAGGCGGCCAGAGAGCCGGTGTCCGGCTCCAGGCCGGCGATGCCCCAGAAGAGGAAAAAAGTGCCAGTCTGCCGGACCTCCGGCAGGGAAAGAAATGCCTGGAACATGGCCCGGTCTCCGGCCGTCCGCTCCTCCGGGGAGAGGGTGGTGAGCAGGCTGCGGACGGACTTACGCAGTTGTTTCTTCTGTTCCGCGGTAGTGGATGGCATGTTGGACCTCCTTTGCTTTTTCGGAGCCGGCGAGGATCTCGATGAGCTTGAGGGCAAAGTCAAAGGCGCAGCCGGCGGAGCGGGCGGTGATGATGCGTCCGTCCACTACCACAGGACACTCCGGCCGGACCACGGCGGAGCCCATCTCTCCCTCCATGCCGGGGTAGCAGACCGCGCTGCGGCGGTCCAGCAGCCCAAGGTGGGCCAGCAGGGTGGGGGCTGCGCAGATGGCGGCCAGATAACAGCCCACAGTGTGGGCTTTCTGGATCAGGGCCAGGGCGAACAGGTCCATCTGCATGGACTCCACGCCCCCCTTCCCTCCGGGCAGGAGCAGCATGTCCTGGGAGGAGAGGACGACCTGCTCCAGCGTCAGGTCGGCGGCAACAGCGATGCCATGCCCGCCAGCCACGGTGGCGGCGTTCAGCCCCACCAGGGAAACAGGCAGTCCGGCCCGGCGGAGCAGGTCGGCGGGGATCAGGGCCTCGGCCTCTTCAAAGCCTTCGGCCAGGAGAATATAAACCATGGGGAGCTCCTTCTTAATTCAGATTCAACAGGGGGGAGACCAGGGACCACACCTCCCGGTGGATCTCCTCCACCGTGCGCAGACGGCCGTCCCCCGTGACGCAGGGGATGACCTGCCAGCCCAGGAGCCGGGCAGCCTGGAGGGCGCTGTCCCGGCAGGCGGCCAGATAGTCGGGGTCCACCTCGTGGATGTCCCCCTGAGTGTGGGTGGCTGCCTCCCGGCTGCGGAGCAGCTCCAGGGAGCAGCGGGTAGGCATATCCAGATAGAGGACCAGGTCGGCCCGGGGCAGGCCCAGCTTGTCGTGCTCAAAGTCGTCCAGCCAGCCCAGAAAGGCGGGGCGCTCCTGGGGGGCGCACTTGGCCCCCTGGTGGACGGCATTGGAGGTAGTGTAGCGGTCGGTGAGGATCAGCCCCCCCTGGGAATAGTATTCCCCCCATACTTTTTTCAAAGAGGCGTACCGGTCCACCGCATAGAAAGCGGAGGCGGCGTAGGGATTCACATCCCCTGGGCGGGAGCCGAATTCCCCGCCCAGATACATGCGGATGAGGGCGGATGAGGGCTCTTGGTACTGGGGGAAGACCAGGCGGCGGAAGGGGGTGCCCGTCTGTTCCACCCGGGCGCACAGCGCCTGAAACTGGGTGGACTTGCCAGAGCCGTCCGTCCCCTCAAAGACGATCAGCTTTCCCGGCATCAGCTCCGGCCCCCCTTGCCCCGGAGGCGGGCCCCCAGAGATCTGGTCAGTACCAGAGGCAGCTTGGCCATCCGGCCGATGCGCTTGGGCTCCCGGCTCAGGCGGTAGGCCCACTCCAGCCCCATTCTGCGCCACTTCTCCGGTGCCCGGTCCACGTTGCCGGCAAAGACGTCCAGGGCGCCGCCCAGGCCGATGGCCAGCTTGGCGCCGGTGAGCGCGCCCCACCGGGCCATCCACTTCTCCTGCTTGGGCGCGCCCAGGCAGACGAACAGCAGGTCGGGAGCGGCCTGAGACACCGCCCGGACCACGGGGGCCTCGTTATCAAAGTAGCCGTCATGGGTGCCGCAGAGGACCAGATTGGGGTACTGGGCACAGATGCGGCTGCCTGCCTCCTCAGCCACGCCGGGCTTGGCACCCAGCAGGAAGAGGCGGCCCCCGATCTCGTTGAGCTGGGCCAGCATGTCAGCGGCAAAGTCGATGCCGGGTACCCGCTCCTTCAAAGGTGTGCCCAAAATTTTGGCGGAATAAACCACGCCGATGCCGTCTGGCAGGACCAGATCGGCCTCGTTCAGGATGCGGCGGAACTCTGGGTCCTTCTCTGAGGCCAGGATAAATTCAGGGTTGGGGGTCACCACATAGTGAAAGCTGCCAGAGCGGAGCAGGCCGGCGCCCGCCTGGGCGGCCTCCTCCCGGGTGAGGTCATCGAAACGGATGCCCAAAATATCTGTTTTCAAAGTGCTTCCTCCAGAACTTGAACAGAATACAGCCCGGCCGGGCAGCGGGCCCGGGGGCGGGATCATGCAGCATAACAGCCCTGCCCGCAGGCCAGGACCGGAAAAATATCGGGGATCTCCGCGATTCTCCGGGTATTATATCATGGGAAAACGGAAAAGTCTATGAAAAAGCACGGGAAAGACAAAGCGTGGTTGACGCCGGGGCTGAGAAGGGGCATAATGGAGAGAAAATGGGCAGAGGCCCGAGGAAAAGGAGGACAGGCATGAAACAGGTACTGTGGATTAACAGCTGTATGAGGGGGGCGGGACAGTCCCGGACGCTGGAGCTGTGCCGCACATTTTTGGAGGAACTGAGGGTCCGCCGTCCGGGGCTGAAGGTGGCGGAGCGGGACCTGACCAGGGCGGAGCTGCCCGTGATGACGGCGGAGCTGTCCCGGCGCAGGGAGGAGCTGGCCGCGGAGGGGCGGGAGGACCCGCTGCTCCTCCCCGCCCGGGAGATGGCCCGGGCGGATCTGGTGGTGGTGGGAGCCCCCTATTGGGATCTGGGATTCCCGGCGGCGCTGAAGGTCTATCTGGAGTGGGCCTGCACACTGGGGATCACATTTGGATACACACAGGCGGGGGAGCAGCGGGGGCTGTGCCGGGCAGAGCGGCTGATTTATATTACCACCGCCGGCGGGCCGCTGGAGGATCGGAATTTCGGATATGAGTATGTCAGAGGGGTGGCCGGGATGCTGGGGATCACCAATACCCACTGCGTCGCTGCCCAGGGACTGGATATCCGGGGCAATGACCCGGAGGCCATTTTGCGGGAGGCCCAGGAGCGGGCCGCCCGGCTGGCCGCAGAGATTTAAGAAAACACAGCCGCCAGTACGCTGGCGGCTGTGTTTTCTTCTGTGATGCGGCGGGAGTTCATGTCTCCACAACGAGATAGCCGTTGCCCAGCGCCCAGCAGCGCAGGCCGCGCGCCTCCAGAGCGGCGGTCCCGCCCCGGTCCAGCTCTGCCCGGATGGTCCGGGCCTCCTCCGGGGTGCGGACCGTGTACTGCACATAGGAGTTTACAGAGAAGGGGGTGCACAGAGCAGCTGCCTCCGCCAAGGGATTGTCAAAGGTGACGGAGGTCAAAACGCCCCCCTCGTAGAACTTGGAGAACCCCATGTTCTCATCCGTGACTGCGGTGATCTCTCCGTTCCGGACTATGACGCGGCATCCGGAGCCGCCGTAGACCGTGGCGCCGTCCGCCTCCTGAGACAGGACATCAAGCTGGCCCTGCTCAAAGGCCCATAGCGGTCCGTCCCCCTGAGTGAGAACCTCCATCCGCTTGGCGTGCAGGCACAGGTGATAAAAGGTCAGAGAGAACACCACGATGGTCACCAGCACCACGGCCGACAGCAGGGCGGCCAGTCGCCCACGGGTGAACCGGAGGGAAGAAGCCTTTCGCTCCATTACTCATCAGCCTCCTGACAATAAAAGCTATGACATATTCGGGGGGAACTCTGTCCTCAGAATACCATACAAGGGGAAAAACTGCAAGGAGCCAGGGGGGCTTTTATCTTGTTTGCCAGGGGAAAAGCTGATATACTATACAATAAATCATTCGATCATTCCTCCGGCTGTGGGCCGGAAACAGGAGGACAGACCCTATGAAAAAACTGATGGTCCTGGATGGGAATTCCATTGTCAATCGGGCCTTTTACGGCGTGAGCCAGAACCTGACCACCCGGGACGGCCAGCCCACCAATGCGGTGTTCGGCTTTCTGGCCATCCTGAACAAGCTGCTGGACGAGTGCGAACCTCAGGCACTGTGTGTCACCTTTGACCGGAAGGCCCCCACCTTCCGTCATCTGGCCTATGAGGGCTATAAGGCCACCCGCAAGGGGATGCCCGACGAGCTGGCCAGTCAGATGCCCATCCTGAAGGAGGTCCTCGCGGCCCTGAACATCCCCATGTACGAGCTGGACGGATGGGAGGCGGACGACCTCATCGGCACCATCTCGGTGAAGGATACTGCTGCCGGGTGGGAGACCGTGGTGGTCACAGGGGACAAGGACTCCCTCCAGTTGGTGACAGAGACCACCACCGTCAAGCTGGTGTCCACCCGCATGGGCCGTACCGCCACCCGGGATATGACCCCGGAGACCTTTCAGGAGGAGTACGGCTTCGGGCCCATCCACATTATCGATCTGAAAGCCCTCATGGGGGATGCCAGCGACAACATCCCCGGGGTGAAAGGGGTGGGGGAGAAGACGGCCATGGCCCTGGTCCAGCGGTATGGATCCATCGACCTGCTGTACGCGGCCATGCCGGAGATTGAGATGGCCGCCGGCACCCCAGCCAAGCCGGGAGTGGTCAAAAAGCTGGCCGAGGGGGAGGAGATGGCCCGCATGTCCTATGATCTGGCCACCATCCGCACCGACGCTCCCATCGAGTTCACACCGGAGGCAAACCTGCGCCGGGAGCCGGACCGGGCCGCCCTGTACCAGCTCTTCCTCCGGCTGGAGTTTGCCAAGCTCATCGATAAATACGGACTCACCGCACCCCAGGGAGAGGGGGATACAGAGACGGCCCCGGTCACCGGAACCTGTGAGAGCGAGGTGGTGGAGAGCGGGGAGAGGATGGAGGAGCTGCTTGCCCTGTGGCGGGGGCTGGACCAGGTGGATGTGCTGGCTCTGCCCGGGCTGGACACCGTGTGCGTGGAGTGGCAGGAGAGTGAGAGCCTCTCCCGGGCGGCGCTGTTTTTTGCCGGCCGGCTGGACTGCCACAACCAGTTCTTGAGGGAGCTCTTCGCCCCAGGCATCCGCAAGGCGGCCCATGGGGTCAAGGAGATTTGGAAAGCCCTGCTGGACGAGGGGATCGAGCCCGGGGACTTCATCTTTGACACCGAAGTGGCGGCCTATCTCCTGGCCCCTACTGACGGCAGCTACGAGCTGGAGAAGCTGGGGATGACCTACTACAACCAGGAGTTCCCCAAGGCAGCCGCCTATCTGGAGGAGGGGGCCTTCGGCCCCCTGGCCGACCCGGCGGCCCCAATGGGCGCCCTGATATCCCACTGCGCCCTTATCGGGGCCCTCCACCAAACGCTGAGAAAGCGGCTGGAGGAGCTGGACCTGTGGACGCTGTACCAGCAGATCGAGCTGCCCCTCTGCCCAGTGCTGGCGGAGATGGAGCGGGAAGGGATGCTGGTGGACCGGGGGGCGCTGATCCGCTTCGGAGAGATGCTCTCCCAGGGGATACAGGGGGCCCAGGCAGCCATCTTTGCGCTGGCGGGGGAGGAGTTCAACATCAACTCCACCCAGCAGCTGGGCCGCATCCTCTTTGACCAGCTGGGACTGCCCCCGGTGAAAAAGACCAAGACTGGCTACTCCACCAACGCCGACGTGCTGGAGAAGCTGCGGGGCCAGCACCCTATCATCGAGACCATTCTGGAGTACCGGCAGCTGACCAAGCTGAAATCCACCTATGTGGACGGGCTCTCCAAGGTGATCGGGGCGGATGGGCGGATCCACACCTGCTTCCAGAACACGGTGACCGCCACCGGGCGGCTCAGCTCGGCGGAGCCCAACCTCCAGAATATCCCCGTCCGCACCGAGCTGGGGGCGCAGCTGCGGAAGATGTTCGTGGCGGGACCGGGCAAGGTGCTGGTGGACGCGGACTACTCCCAGATCGAGCTGCGCCTGCTGGCTCACATGGCGGAGGACGAGCACATGATCGGCGCCTTCCGTACCGGGGAGGACATCCACACGATCACCGCCTCCCAGGTGTTCGGAGTGGAGCCGGACCAAGTGACCGGAGAGATGCGCCGCCGGGCCAAGGCGGTAAACTTCGGCATCGTGTACGGCATCTCCCCCTTCTCCCTGTCCCAGGACATCGGGGTGTCGGTGGCGGAAGCCAAGGAGTATATGGATCGATATTTCCTGAAGTATGCCGGGGTGCGGGCCTATATGGACCGGGTAGTGGAGCGGGCCAAGGAGGAGGGCTATGTCTCCACACTGTTCGGCCGGCGGCGCTGGCTGCCGGAGCTGAAGTCCTCCAACTTCAATACCCGCTCCTTCGGGGAGCGGGTGGCCCTGAACATGCCTATTCAGGGAACGGCGGCCGACATCATCAAGCTGGCCATGCTCCGGGTGCGGGACCGGCTGAGTACGGAGGGGATGGAGGGCCGGCTGGTCCTCCAGGTCCACGACGAGCTGATCGTGGAATGCCCGGAGGAGGAACAGGGGCGGGTGTGCGCCCTGGTGGAGGAGGAGATGGAGCGGGTGATCTCCCTGTCTGTCCCTCTGCTGGCGGAGACTTCGGCGGGCAAGAGCTGGGCGGATGCCCACTGAGGGGAAAACAGAAAAAACAGGGGAGCCCGGACGGACCGTTCAAGTCCGTCCGGGCTCCTTGTTTTGAAAAGCTCAGTCCTTCTCACGCTCAAAGGAGAGGATGGCACCGTCAGAGGCGGCAATGTCGTAGCTGTACTCCATGCCGCCGGCCTTGAACTCCACCTGGTACTCCAGATGGTCGTCCTCCCACTCCCGCTCTGCCTCCAGCCTATAGACCTGGGACTGGGAGAGCCCAGCATGGGCCAGAGCGATGGATACGGCCTGGTCCTGGCCGATGTCGGCGGAGGAGGCGGAGGGATGTGGCTCCCTCTCGCTCTTGCGGATGTCCCCGGTGGCGCCATCTACCGTGTACTCATACTCGGTGGTATCCACCCAGAACTTGACCTCATACTCCAGACGGCCGTCGTCGTACTCCCGCTTGACCGACAGGGAGACCACATCCCCCTCCGTCAACCCGGCGTGGGCCAGGGCGGCCTCCTTCGCTCCCTGCTCACCGATGTCGGCGCCGGAGGGAGCGCCGCCGGAGGGGGCGGAGCCCCGGCTCTCCTGCTGGGATTTCACCACAGCCCCGGTGAGGGCGTCGATGTCGTACTCATACTCGCTGCCATTGGCATAGAACTCCAGCTCATAGACCATCCTTCCATCCTCATAGTCGAAGTCTATCTCCAGTACAGTGGCCTGGGCGGCGGAGACGCCGGCGTGGGAGAAGGCGGCAGCCTGGGCGGCTTCCACGCCGATGTAGGCGCTGTCGCTGGCCTGGCCGGAGGTCTGGATCATGCCGCTGCTGGGTAGTGTCTGAACGGAAGAGGAGCCGTCGCTGCCGCCGATGACGCCAATGTCCTCGGGGTCGGCGGGGCGGAAGGAGAAGAGGGAGGTATAGAGCAGGTTCAGGTCGTTGATGGGCAGACCCACCAGCTCCTCAAAGGTGTAAAGGCCGGAACTGCTGTCTGCGATGGTCTGGATCAGGGCCGCCTTGCCGGCGGAGATGCCGTACTCGTCCGCCTTCTGCTGGAGGGCATCATTGTGCTGGAAGGTCTGGGAGAGGATGGCCCCGTTCACCTGGGCACTGGCCAGGACGGCGTCCGCCTGGCTGGTCAGCTCCTGCTGGAGCCGGGCGCCCCGGGCAGTGTCCTCATCTTCCACCGTAATGAGGATGGAGTTGGCCAGCTCGTCCACATAGCCGTTTTTGACCAGGGAGCCCACGATGGCGTTCATGGCCACATCCAAGGGGGTCCCCTTCAGCTCCATGCCATCCAGGATATCCACCGCATCCTCGTTGGTGGGGGCGGCGGACAGCACCTTTTCCTGCCGGTTCACCGTCAGCTCCACACCGGGGTTCACGTCCAGGGAGATGATGGAGGCTACGGTGTTGGACTGGAGGTAGTAACCGACGCCACCTCCCGTCACAGCGAGCACAAGGCAGGCGGCAGCGGCCAGAGGGAGCCAGCGGTGCTTCTTGGGGCTGGCCCGGGCCGCCGTGATGGGGATCGCACCGCCCTGACGGGGGGCACAGCGGGAGAGGACCCCCTCCACATCGTTGGGGGCCGCGTGTTCCAGAGCGGCGCGCAGGCGCTCTTCCAACTGGCGTTCTGTCATCAGGCGTCATCTCCTTCCAGAAGCAGGTTCAGTTTCTTCAGGGCCCGGCGGTATTTGGACAGGACTGTGGCAAGGGGGAGCTCCAGCAGCTGGGCGATCTCCCGGTGCTTCAGGCCGGTGACCGCATGGAGCATGACCACCTGCCGCTCCTGCTCGGACAGGACGGAAAGGGCGGCGCGGAGGACGTGGCGGTCCTCCGTGGTGACATCGGGGGCCCGGGCGGGCAGGGCGGACCACTCCTCGTCGGTCAGCTCCTGGGTCTTCCCCCGCTCCCGCAGCCTCATCAGAGCCAGATTCCGGGCCACGGTGAGCAGCCAGGCCATAGGCTTGCCCTGGGGGCGGTAGCTGGCGGCGGTGTCCCAGATGCGGACAAAGGCGTCCTGTGTCACGTCCTCGGCGTCCTGGGGGTGCTTCAAGTAGGAGAGCACCAGACCGTAGACTACGGTCCGGGTCCGGTGATAGAGTTCCTCCAGACTGTGGGAATCCCCGGCTGCCACCCCCAGCAGCAGCGATTCCAGGTCCTCCCGGGCGGAGGGGGCCCCATATGTGGTTGTCAAAAGTCCAAGCACTGTCATGGACACATTCTCCTGTCATCCTTAAAATGCTTGAGACGGGCGTTTTATTGCATGCGGAACAAAAAAATCTGAAAGCGTCCGTACCCATAGGATATCTGTATTATAGCGGGAAAACCTCCTCCCCGCAAGGGGCGAAAATCTTCGGAGCCCCGCTCCAGCCGTCCAGGCAAAATGGGACCGCCCCCTTGTCTCGGGGGGAAAAGCGTGATATGCTGGATACATCTGAGACAGAAAAGGGGCGTACACACATGCAGACCATTGGATTTATCGGCACCGGCATCATGGGACAGGGGATGATCCGCAATTTGATGAAGGCGGGCTACCCGGTCCAGATCTACAACCGCACCCGGAGCAAGGCAGAGGCACTGGAGCGGGAGGGAGCGGTCTGGAAGGACAGCGCCGCCCAGTGCGCCGCCGGCTGTGGGGTAGTCATCACCATCGTGGGCTATCCCCAGGACGTGGAGGAGGTCTATTTTGGCCCCGGGGGACTGCTGGAGTCCGCACAGCCCGGGACGGTGCTCATCGACATGACCACCACCAGCCCCAAGCTGGCCCAGCGCATCTATGACCAGGCCCGGGAGAGGGGGCTGGACGCCCTGGACGCCCCGGTGTCCGGGGGAAATACCGGCGCGGCCAACGGGACGCTGGCCATCATGGCCGGCGGCGATGAGGCCGTGTTCCAAAAGGTGCTGCCCGTGCTGGAGACCATGGGGGAGAACATCGTGCTGGAGGGAGGCCCGGGCGCGGGCCAGCACACCAAGATGGCCAACCAGATCGCCATCGCCGGGGCGCTGGCAGGGGTGTGCGAGGCGCTGACCTACGCCAAGCGGGCAGGCCTGGACCCGGCGCGGGTCTATGAGACCATCCGTACCGGAGCGGCCCGGAGCGGCCAGCTGGACATCATTGCCCCCAAGGTGCTCAACGGGGACTTTTCCGCCGCCTTCTATCTGCGGCATTTTGTAAAGGATATGGGGATCGCCAGCCAGGAGTGCCGGGACCGGGGCCTGGAGCTGGAGGTGCTGGAGCAGGTCCTGGCCGACTGCCGGCAGATCGAGGCGGAGGGCCATGGGGGTGAGGGGACCCAGGCCCTGATCCGCCACTACCCCTGGGCCGACTGAGGTGGGCGTGCCGGTGACAGGGCGCTTTGCTCCCAGCCCCAGCGGGCGGATGCACCTGGGCAATTTGTGGTCCTCTCTTCTGGCCTGGCTGGCCGCCCGCAGCGCGGGGGGAAGGATGGTGCTCCGGCTGGAGGACCTGGACCCGGACCGCTGCACCCAGGCGTGGTGTGACCAGGTGATGCGGGACCTGGAGTGGCTGGGGCTGGACTGGGACAACGAGCCGGTGTACCAGAGCCGGCGGACCCCGGCCTATGAGGCGGCCTTCCGGCAGCTGGAGGAGAAGAGGCTGGTCTATCCCTGCTTCTGCACCCGGGCGGAGCGGATGGCGGCTTCCGCCCCCCACCGCTCGGATGGACAGGCGGTGTATGACGGGCGGTGCCGGCGGCTGACGGCGGAACAGCGGGAGGATCTGGCCAGGCAGCGGAACCCCGCCTGGCGCTTGGCGGTGCCTGACCGTGCCGGCTCCTTCCGGGACCTGCTCCAGGGGATGTATGAGGAAAACCTGCTCCGGGACTGTGGAGACTTCATTCTGCGCCGGTCCGACGGGGTGTACGCCTACCAGCTGGCAGTGGTGGTGGACGACGCCTGGATGGGGGTGACCCAGGTGGTGCGGGGCAGCGATCTGCTCTCCTCCACCCCGCGGCAGCGGTATCTGCTGGAGCTGCTGGGCTGTCCCGCGCCGGAGTACGGCCATGTGCCCCTGCTGCTGGCCCCCGACGGCCGCCGCCTGGCCAAGCGGGACCGGGACCAGGAGTTGGGAGCCCTTCAGCAGCGGTTTACCGCCCGGGAGCTGGTGGGCCGGCTGGCCCATCTGGCGGGGCTGATCCCGGAGGCGGCCCCTGTATCCCCGGAAGAGCTGGTACCCCTGTTCGCCTGGGAGAAGCTGCCCCGGCGGGATATCGCCATGGAGCCCTGGTAAAAGAGGCGGGGGGGGGGGGGGGGGGGGGGGGTGAGGGCTCACAGCCCGAAGCGGCCCAGCCCCCCCCCCCCCGCCGTGCTCTCTGCTTACAGCAGGAAGAAGCGGACAAAGGCAAATCCGATGAGACCGATGAGGCCGATCAGGACGTAGAGGAGAAAACGCTCCGCTGTCCCGGTCCCGGCACCCCAGCTCTGATCGATCTCCGGGTCCTCATACTCCTGCGTGATGTCCTCCCCCTCCTGGTCCAGCAGGAGAAAAGAGTCGGGGAGGCGGACATGCTCATCCGGGCCTGTCCCCAGGTCCAGCTGGTCCTTGGGGACAGCCAGGAGGAAGGTGTCCTCCTGCACCGGAAAGGTGACTGGGACCACCCGGTCCAGCCCCTGGGAGTCGTAGACCTCAAACTGGGCGGTGAAGCCATAGATCTCCCGGCAGCCCACCCCGGCGAAGAGCCAAAGGTCCTCGCTGCTATGGAGGAAGACCCCTCCGGTATAGGGGAAGGGGGAGTAGCTTGCGGAAACGAACTGATATTTTCCGTTGAGGCCCCGGTCCAGCTCCGCCACACCGTGGACGTTGTCCTCGCTGTCGGAGGTGAAGGACACATAGAGGGTGCCGTCCACCTCTGTGGCGGCCAGGGCCTCTATGGCGCAGCCCTCCAGATGATCGGTCCAGCCCAGATAGTCCTGGAGCCCCTGGGTGAGGGAGGGGAGGTCCCCACGCCAGTGGTACTCGCTGTCGTACACCAGAAAGATGAGGAGCAGGGCCACCACTGCCGACAGGACGGCGGCGATCAGCCGGGTGCGCTTCACCTTTTTTAGAAAGGCCAGAGCACGCTTGGGGGCCCGCACCACCGGCAGGCTGGCCTGCATAGCCTCCCGGTGCCGACGGCACTCCGGACACTCCTCCAGGTGGGCCTCCACCTGCCGGGTGGTCTCCTCCTCTGTCAGCCCCTCCAGGTAGGCGGGCAGCAGGTCCCGTACCACGCAGCAGTCCAGTTTATGTTCCATCCCTGTCACCTCCCATGATCCGAGCCAGCTCCTCTTTTCCCCGGTAGAACCGGACCCTGGCCCATACCTCGCTCCGGTCCAGGATGTCCCCGATGTCTCGGAAGGAGAAGTCACCGGCCAGCCGCAGATGGATGACCTCCCGGGTGTCCGGGTCCAGCTGCTGCATGGCCCGGTACAGGGCCAGCCGGCCCTCCCGCTGCTCCGTCTCCTGCGCTGGATCGTCGGGGGCGGCCTGACCGGCCAGGTGCTCCTCCTCCAGGGGAACGTTCCGCTTCCGCCGCTCCAGCTCCTTGTACCACAGCCGCTTGGCGATGGCGCACAGCCATACCTGAGGCGTGCAGTCCCCGCGGAAGGAGCCCAGCTGTCGGAGGGCCTGGCAGAAGGTCTCCTGGCACAGCTCCTCCGCCAGGTCAGCGTCCCGGCACAGGGAGAAGAGATAGCGGTACACCAGCTGGGCGTGCTGTTCGTACAGGTCTTCACCCCGGTGGGCCATGGCGGTCGCCTCCTTCCGTGTCCTTCTATCTATTGGTCCCAGGGACGGGACATTCGTTACAGGATCTGAGCGGAAAATTTTGGGACGCGCCCAGGCTCCTGATGGGGGACGGCCTTTTAGATATCAGAGCGGGGGGGGGGGGGGGGGGGGGGGGGGGGGGGGGGGGGGGGGGGGGGGGGG
>NZ_JANGBZ010000063.1:0-17456 GCF_024462915.1 Clostridium sp. DFI.5.61 | reverse complement strand
CGCCGGCCTGTCACGCCGGAGGTCGAGGGTTCAAGTCCCTTCCGAGTCGCCATTTAAAAATGTCAGGTTTTGCCTGTTGCTGATATAACCCCCATTGGGGGAACGTATGCTGCTATAGCTCAGTCGGTAGAGCGCATCCTTGGTAAGGATGAGGTCCCCAGTTCAAATCTGGGTAGCAGCTCCACATCGGAGTAAGCGATACAAAGCTTGCTCCGATTTGTTTTATAGAGAGCGTGCTCAGTCGTTGCGCCTCCTTATTCCAGCGGAGTGCGGTTTGGTTTGTGGTTTAATGTACCCGAAAGACCGGAATTATTTTACGAATCGGTCTTTCGGGTAAAAATTTGGATTTTCGGAAGGGTGTCCTCAAATAGAGGATACCCTTTATGTATTCAGCGAAAAAAACACGGAAACAGAACCAGGAAAAACGGTCAGAAGGAAAAGAAGAAGGACAGCCGCAATGATCAGGAGCAGAAGGGGGAGAATGTGGCTGCGGCCAGACTTGCTGGAGCGATGGGTGACCTGAATGGAAATATGAGTCGTGGCCGGAGAACTGGGAGGCTCCTCACTCTTTACAGAAGTAAGGGACTCTTTGGAGCCCTTTTTGAGAGAGGAAGTAGGGGGATTCATAATTTGAGTCATCCTTTCCTGTATCAAGTAATTGTCTGCCAGTATCTGAAAGAGTGCATCTTGTCTGGGAGGCACGCAAAACAAAATACCATGAAAAAAGGGGGAAGTCAAAACTAAAATTTAACAAAATAGGGGAGGGAGTCTGTGTGACCCTATTCATGAATAAGAAATCTGTGCAGAACGTAAAATTTATTTTTCTGATAGACTGAAGAAATATAAAGGAAGCTTTGGTAAAAAACTGGGAAATAGACACATATGAGAGAGGCACATGTTACCATCGTAATCCAAGGAGGGACAATTGTCTTTTAAAAGAAAACAAACAGGGGAAAGCAGTAGTTCTTGTGAAAATGCCGAGAAACAAAAAATCTGGAGCCCGTAGAAAGTATATTTTGCCGGCTGCGCTTTAGAAAACAGGAAATCGGCAGGGAGGGGCAAGGGGCTTCAGAGAAGGAAGATAGGGCTTGACTTGGCGGCAATATGCCAGGGAGCAGCGTAGACGCCCGGGCTTGGGCGTGGTACAATAGCGCCAAACGGGATGTAGAGGGGGACGGAGACCATGCGGAAGATCATGATCGTGGAGGATGACCCAGCCATCCGGGAGGAGCTGGCCCTCCTGCTGGAGAATGAGGGCTATCAGGCTCTGGCGGTGACGGATTTTGGGGACGTGCCGGGGCAGGCGGGGACCTTTGGGCCGGATCTGGTCCTGCTGGATCTGGGACTGCCCGGGCGGGACGGTTTCTCCCTGTGCGCCGAGCTTCGGAGACGATGCCCGGTCCCCATCGTGGTGGTGACCAGCCGGAACTCGGCGGCGGACGAGCTGCGGGCGCTCAGTCTGGGCGGAGACGACTACATCACCAAGCCGTACAGCATCCCCATTCTGCTTGCCAGGATCAAGGCGGTGCTGCGCCGCAGCGGAGGTCCGTCGGAGCCGGACATCCTGGAGGCTGGGGGAGTGCGGCTCAGCCTGTCCAGGGGGACCGTGTGGGCAAGTGGACGGACCGCGGAGCTCACCCGGAACGAGCTGAAGATCCTGGCCCACCTGATGGCCCACGCCGGGGAGATCGTGTCCCGGGCAGACCTGATCGAGGCGCTGTGGGACAGCAGGATCTATATCGATGACAACACCCTCAGTGTCAATGTGACCCGGCTGCGGAACAAGCTGGGGGAGCTGGGGCTGCCGGAGCAGATCAAGACCCGGCGGGGAATGGGGTATCAGTATGACGATCGCTGATTTTCTGTCCGACCGGCTGGGGCGGATCGTGCTCCAGGGGGGGTGCGCGGCGGCCGCCGCCCTCTTCCTGCTGGCCACCGGGACACAGCCCGGCGTGGTGGCTCTGCTCCTGATGGGGCTGATCCTGGTCTTTGTGCTGGCGCAGCTCTGGGAGTGCGTCCGGCTCCGCCGCCGCTTGGCGGAGCTAAAGGCCATTATGGAGGGGCTGGACCAGAAGCAGCTGTTTGCGGAGTGTGCCCCAAAGCCGGAAGGGCTCTGGGAACGGGAGCTGTTTGCCCTGATGCACCAGTCGGGCCAGGCCATGGTGGGCGCGGTGTCGGAGGCGCAGGCGGCCCAGCGGGAGTATCGGGAGTATGTGGAACAGTGGGTCCACGAGATCAAGACCCCCATCACGGCGGCCCGATTGATCTCCCGGACCGTAGGGCCGGATACCCGGCGCAGGCTGGAGCGGGAACTGGCCCAGATCGACGCCCACGTGGAGCGGGCCCTGTTCTATGCCAGGGCGGAGAGTCCGGAAAAGGATCTGGTGATCCGGGAGACCAGCCTGGAGGAGCTGGCGGACCAGGCCCTCCAGAGCCACAGGGCCCTGCTGATCCAGAGCGGGGTGCGGGTGGAGACCCGGGATCTGGATCAGAGGGTCTACACCGACGGGAAATGGGTATGCTTCCTGCTGGGGCAGCTGCTCCAGAACGCCGCCCGCTACCGCAGCGCCCAGCCTGTTGTCACCCTGTCCGCCCGGGCACTGGGGAGGCGGGTAGAGCTGACAGTGGAGGACAACGGTATCGGCATCCCCGCCCATGAGCTGCCCCGGATCTTTGACCGGGGCTTTACGGGCAGCAACGGACGCAGCCGGGGCGGCTCCACCGGAATGGGGCTGTATCTGGCCCGGAGGCTGGCGACTGCCTTGGAGGTCGAGCTGCGGGCCGCCTCGGAGGAGGGAAAGGGGACCCGGATGACCCTCCTCTTTCCGGCCCGGGAGAACCTTTCAAAATTGTAAGCTGAGGCCATAGAAAGCCGATACCAGTGGGGCCGGTCTTGCAGTATCCTGTAAGGGACAGCAAAGGAGGAAATCAAGATGCTGCAAGTACGGAACATCGAAAAATACTACGGGAGCAAAAACAATGTGACCAAGGCGCTGGACCGGGTCAGCTTTGAAGTGGATGACGGGGAATTTATTGCCATCATGGGGGCGTCGGGCAGCGGGAAGACCACCCTGCTCAACTGCATCTCCACCATCGACACCGTCAGCGCCGGGGACATCCTGCTGGACGGGGAGAGCATCGCCGCCCTCCCGCCCCGGGAGCTGGCCCGGTTCCGCCGGGAGCGGCTGGGCTTTGTGTTCCAGGACTTTAATCTGCTGGATACCCTGACACTGGAGGAAAACATCGGCCTGGCCCTCAGCCTGAACCACACCGACCCGGAGACGGTGCAGCGCCGGGTGCGGGAGATGGCGGCCAGGCTGGAGATCATGGATGTGCTGGAGAAATTCCCCTATCAGGTATCCGGCGGCCAGAAGCAGCGGGCGGCCTGCGCCCGGGCCATGGTGGCCGGACAGTCCCTGCTGCTGGCCGACGAGCCCACCGGAGCGCTGGATTCCAAGGCATCCAAAAACCTGCTGGAAATCATGACCAGGATGAACCGGGACATGGGGGCCACCATCCTCATGGTGACCCATGACGCATACAGTGCCAGCTATGCCGCCCGGGTCCTCTTTCTGAAGGACGGCCGGCTGTTCCACGAACTGCTCCGAGGGGAGCGGGGGCGTCCGGTTTTTTACCATGAGATCCTGGACGTGCTGGCTCTGCTGGGGGGTGATGTCAGTGACGTTATATAAGCTTTCCTGGCGCAACGCCCGGCGGCAGGCACGGGACTATCTGGTGTATTTCGTCACCATTGTGATGGCCGCCGCTCTGATCTATGCCTTCAACGGTCTGGTCTTTTCCCGGGAGATCGCCGATCTGTCGGAAAAACTGGCTTCTCTGCCCCTGATGATCGTCCTGGCCAGCGCGGCCGCAGTGCTCATCACCGGCTGGCTGGTCTCCTATACCACCGGCTTCATGCTCTCCCGCCGCAGCCGGGAGCTGGGCACCTATATTTTGATCGGGCTGGAGCACCGTCAGGTGGCCCGGCTGTTTTTTCTGGAAAACCTGGCGGTGGGCGGCGCGGCTCTGCTCCTGGGGCTGGCGGCGGGGGATCTGCTGTTTCAGGCATTGAGGGCTGTGATGCTGGCTCTGTTCGGCGCGCCCTACCGGGTCTCCCTGGCGTTCTCGCCCCCGGCGGTGGGGCTGACCCTGGTCTATTTTCTGTTCATCTACCTCTTTGCTCTCTTGAAAGGCCGGAGGCGCATCCGAAGGATGAAGATCCGGAAGCTGATCTACCTGGACCGACGGAACGAGGAGGAAGTCATCGAAAAGAGCCGGAGCCGCCGGCGGATCTTTGTTCTCTCGGTGATCCTGGGGGCAGTGGGGACCCTTCTGCTGCTGATGGGCGGGATGCTCCCCAGCCTGCTGGGCACGGGGTGCGTCATCGCCTTCCTCTACGGGTTCTTTCTCAGCTTTGCCTCAGGGGTCCCCGCCTTTTTTGAAAGGCGTCCGGCGAAAAAGTACGCTGGGCAGACTCTGCTGGTCTTCCGCACTCTCACCGCCAAGCTGGCCACCATGGGGATCGTCATGGCCACGGTCTCTCTGCTGTTCACCGCCACCCTGATCGTGGAGGGGAGCGGGATGACCTTCAGCGCCATGTTTCAGAGCCGGATGGAAAAGGCATCCGCCTTTGATCTGTACATCGGCACGAAAAACGAGGCTCATCTGGATGCCTATCAGGACCAGATCCGCCGCTCTGTTCCAGTGACAGCGGTGCGGCGGTACGCGGTCTATCAGGGGGAGGACGCCCAGGTCACCGACTATCTGGTGGACCACGCCAGCTACCACAAGTTTTCCAGCCGGGACATGCTGATGGCATTCAGCGACTATGCCGCCCTCCGGGCCATGAAGGGGTGGCCCGCAGTGACTCTGGAAACTGGGGAGTATCTGATCCACTGCCAGGACTATCTGGGACCGTCCCTGGCGGACTACCGGCAGCCCATCCGGATCTCCGGCCAGACACTGGAGCTGGCGGGGATAGAGACAGGCCCGCTGAATCAGAATCTGTGGGATGCCAATGGACACGGTTTTGTGCTGGTGGTGCCCGACGAGCTGGCCCGGAACTGTCCAGTCAGCCACGGCGCCATAGCCGCCATGACAGAGAAACCGGTGAGTGGGGAACAGTTTGCGGGGCTCTGTGCCATCCGGGACCGCTATGACGCGGCCGAGGGCCTCTACGACACCCTCTACTCCAAGGCGGATCAGGAGACAGAAGCGGCCTCCATGTCCGCCATGGTGGTGTTTCCCCTGTACTATCTGGCGCTGGTCCTCACCATGACCGCCGCTACCATCCTGACAGTCCAGCAGCTCAGCGAGACAGACCGCTACCGGGGACAGTTCGCCCTGCTGCGGAAGCTGGGCATGGACCGGCGGGAGATGCGGCGGGCGCTGGGGTGCCAGTTTGCCATCTATTACGCCATGCCTGCCCTTCCGCCGGCGCTCATTGCAGTTCCCTTTCTCCTGAACCTGGGCGGCGCGGTGGAGCCGGGAACCATGACGGGGATCTATCACCCTGCAGCCATCACCGCCCTGGCGCTGGGGCTGTTCTGCCTGATCTACCTGTTCTATATCTTGATGGCCTATACCAGCCTGAAACGAAATGTCCTGCCACAAGAGTGACAGGGGCATGGACAGTGGGCCTGCCCTCCGCTATAATAGGGGCAGCAGGGGCCCAGGGGCCCGAAACAGATGCCTGTCAGGAGGAGAGCCCATGGAGACTGTGCCTATGAAAATCATTGCCCGCATCCACAGTGATTTCCCGTCCAAGTTCGGGATACCCCGCCAGAGCGGGCTGGTGGAGGCGCTGAAGGCCAGAGTGGTCTTTGAGCCGGACTTCCGCAGCCCGGAGGCGGTGCGGGGGCTGGAGGGGTTTTCTCACATCTGGCTGATCTGGCAGTTCTCCCAGGCGGTGCGGGAGGACTGGTCCCCCACGGTGCGGCCGCCCCGGCTGGGAGGCAATACCCGCATGGGGGTCTTTGCCACCCGCTCTCCCTTCCGGCCCAACGCTGTCGGGCTGTCCTCCGTCCGCCTGGAGCGGGTGGAGCCCCATACCCCCCAGGGCCCGGTGCTCCACGTGGCGGGGGCGGACCTGATGGACGGGACCCCCATCTTTGACATCAAGCCCTACCTCCCCTATGGGGACTGCCGGCCGGAGGCCACAGGGGGCTTTGCACCCGGGGCGGACCGGCTGCTGGAAGTGGAGTTCCCGGAGCGGTGGCTGTCCCTGCTGCCGGAGGACCGGCGGCAGGCGGCCGCGGGCGTGCTGGCCCAGGACCCCCGGCCCTCCTATCAGAGGGACCCGGAGCGGATCTACGGCATGGAGTTCGCCGGCTGGGAGATCCGTTTCCAGGTGCGGGGAGAGCGGCTGACGGTGGTGGAAGTAAAAGAGAAGGGCTGACAGAGAACAGGAAGGACCGCGGCGCGTACAGGGCCGAGGTTCCGGATAGAGAACGGCGGGCGCATGACAGGCGTCCGCTGTTTTTCTCTCCGGGCCCGCATCTCAATGCAGAGCGCGCCGGGGCACCCGTTTTTGGGAAAAACAGGGGTAAAACCGGCAGAAACACAAGTTTCCACCAGGGGGAAGGAAACTTTTTTTGCAGAAACCCTTGACTTTCTACCGGGGGAAAGGGGTAGGGTGGGCCCGAAAGCCGGCCGGGACAAAACGCCGGGGCCGGTCGAAAAAGGAGGGATAAAAATGGAAGGATACGGAACGATGCCCGGGGCCGCCATGGCCTGCATGACGGCCTCCCTGCTGATCGCCTTTGGCCTGCCCCTGGGACTGGGGCTGTTTTTCCGCCGAAGAGGCGGGCGCTGGCGGGCCTTTCTTCTGGGGGCGGCGGTGTTTCTGGTATTTGCCCTGGTGCTGGAGCAGAGAGCCCACCAGCTCATCCTAGGCGGCCCTGCGGGCGGGGTCATTACGGGCGATCTGGGACTCTACGCACTGTATGGGGGCCTGATGGCGGGGCTGTTTGAGGAGACGGGGAGATTTGCCGCCTTTCAGCTGCTGAGGCGGAGCGGGAAGGGGGGCACGCCCCAGGACGCCCTGATCTACGGGGCGGGCCACGGCGGCATGGAGGCGGTACTGCTGGTGGGGCTGACCAACGTCAGCAACCTGCTGCTCTCCTTCTGGCTGAACACAGGCACGCTGGAGCAGCACATGGGCCAGCTGGATGACGCGGCGGCCCAGGCGCTGGCGGCTGCGGTGGCCGCGCCGCCCCACACCTATCTGTGGGGCGGGCTGGAGCGGATCGTGGCCGTTGCCATCCACATCTCCCTGTCGGTGCTGGTCTGGCGGGCTGTGGAGCGCCGGGCGTCCCTGTGGCTCTTCCCCGCGGCCATCGCCCTCCACGCGGGGGTGGACGCCTGTGCCATCCTGGCCGCGGCCCATATGCCCCTGGCGGGGGTGGAGCTGGTGGCGCTGGTTTGGGCTGTGGCCCTGGCCGTGCTGGCACGGTGGATCTGGCGGCAGAGAGAGAAAAAATCTTTATGAAATGACGGAAAATGCTTGACCTTCCCCTCGCTGGAGGGTATAACCTAACCACAGAGCGAGGGGGATACCGATGAAGATCAACGAAGTCGAGGCCCTGGTGGGCATCACAAAGAAGAACATCCGCTTCTATGAGGAGCAGGGGCTGCTGAAGCCGGGGCGGAACAGCCAGAACGGCTATCGGGAGTACGGTGAGCCGGAGGTGGAGCTCCTGCGGCAGATTAAGCTGCTGAGAAAGCTGGGAGTCCCCCTGGAGGAGATCCGGCAGATGCAGACGGGCAGCCGGACCCTGGGGGACGGGATGCGCCGGCATCTGGTCACGCTGGAGCGGGAGCGGAAGAATCTGGACCAGGCGGTCCAGTTCTGTCAGGCGCTGAAGGACCGGGAGGTCCGGTTGGACAGTCTGGACGCGGGGGGACTGCTCCGGGAGATGGAACAGATGGAGCAGGAGGGGGCTACCTTTCTGGACCGCCAGCAGGGAGACACCCGCAGGATCCGATATGTGGCCCCGGTGGTGGTGACGCTGCTCACCGTGTTCCTGATGGGGGGGCTGATCGCCCTGATGCTGTGGGGCTTCTCCATCGATGCGGAGGATGCGCCCCCGCTGCCCCTGCTGGTGGTGCTGGTGGCTATCCCGGGCGTGGTGATCCTGGGGGTCCTGCTGGCTATGATCCAGCGATTTCGGGAGATCGAGAAAGGAGAGGCGGAGGATGCGAAGCAATACTGACCGAAAACCCAGCCGGCTGGCCCCGGTCCTGGCGGCGCTGGGCACCATTTTGGTGGTGTTCATCCTGGTAGGCACCATGCTGTGGGCCTTCCTCAGCGCAGGCGGGGCGGATACCATCGCGGTGGGCGTCATGGCCCTGTACGGCGTGGTGGGGCTGGCGGTGGTGGGAGGAGTGCTGGCCGCCCTGATCCAGCGGCTGAGGGAAATTAAAAGAGGGGAGGAAGAGGATGCCAAAAAATATTGACCCGGGCCAGCGCGCCCAGAAGAAGGACGCCAGGAAGGGCGCGGCCTTTTTTGCCCTGGTCCAGCTGGCCATGGCACTGCTTCTGCTGTGGGGCAGATCCCAGCTGGCCGGACTGGAGGGGCTGGACTGGCTGCGGCTGCTCCTGTTGATCCTGGCAGTGGGCGACCTGGTGACCATCCCAGCCGTGTGGATCGTGCTGAAGCAACGAATGAAAGAAATTGAAGGAGGAGAGCTGGATGCTGCTCGTAAATATTGAATATATCCCTGGAAAAGAGATCGAGGCACTGGGCATGGTGAAGGGGACTGTGGTGCAGTCCAAGAATTTTGGAAAGGACTTCATGGCGGGTATGAAGACGCTGGTGGGCGGCGAGATCACCGGCTATACGGAGATGCTCAACGAGGCCCGGCAGATCGCGGTGAAGCGGATGGTGGATGAGGCGGAGGCCCTGGGGGCCGACGCGGTCATCAACGTGCGCTACGGCTCCTCCTCTGTGATGCAGGGGGCAGCTGAGGTCATTGCCTACGGCACGGCGGTGAAGTATAAATGACCGATCGGCCCGGGGGCAGGGAGATGGGGGGATATCTGCTCCTCTCCTATGGGACGGCGTGGGGGATCTGGCTGATGTGTGGAATGATGCCCCCGGGCGCTGTCACTGCTCAGCTGCTCAACACGGTGGTGATGTGGACGCCTGCCTTGGCGGTGTGGCTGATGTGGCTGGCGGGGAGGCGCAGACCGGTGCTGTCTTTCTCCCTGCGGCCCGCCCTGAGAAGGAACTGGAAGTGGTATCTGGCTGCCTGGGCCCTATCCCTGGCTGCCGCAGTCCTGGGTGCGCTGCTCTATTTTGGCGTATATCCCCGGGATTTTGACAGCACGCTTCCAGCCTTGGCGCCAATGATGGAACAGGCGGGGATCTCTAGGAGCACGGTGGTATCCCTGCTGCTGGGGGTACTGGTCTACGGTCCGGTGATCAATCTGTTCTTTGCCATAGGAGAGGAGATCGGCTGGCGGGGGTTTCTCTATCCGGCCCTGCGGCAGAGGATGTCTACCCTCCCTGCCTGCCTGCTGGTGGGCGCGATTTGGGGTTTGTGGCACACACCGATCAATCTTATGGGACACAACTATGGCACCAGCTATCCCGGCTTCCCATGGCTGGGGATTCTGGGGATGTGCCTCTTTACCACCTCGGCAGGCACTTTCCTGGCCTGGCTGTCGGAGAGGAGCGGTTCCCTCTGGCCGGCGGCGCTGGCCCACGGGACGATCAACGCCGCCGCACAGGTCGCTCTGCTGTTCCGGGGGGCGGAAGGGGCAGTGCGCCAGATCTGGGGTCCTGCCGTCACCGGCATACTGGCGGGGATGCCCATGCTGGTCCTGTCGGCTGTCCTTCTGGTGCGGAAGGGAAGCTGGCGGAAAAGCCGGTAAAATCGTAAAAGCCCGGGGCGGCACTGATGTGCCGCCCCGGGCTTTGGTCTGACACAGAACTAGGAGGGAGAGTCAGGGGGAAAGCAGCTGGGCGTACTCCTCCGCCGGGGGCACCCGGCCCACCGCGGACAGAGAGAGCTGGGAGAAGTCAAAGATCTGCTCCGCCATCTGCCGCAGCTGAGGGACGGTGACCGCGTCATAGGCATCCAGGATGTCGTCCTGCTCCAGCACAGAGCCATAGAGCAGCTGGGAGGTGCCCAGGTGGCTCATGCGGGCCTGAATGGATTCCAGCCCCATGAGCACGCTGGCCTTGACCTGCTCCCGGGCCCGCTCCAGCTCCTCCTGGGTGGGGCCGTGCTCCGCCAGCTCCCGGAGCAGGGCGCAGGCAGCATCCAGCGCCTCCCCCTCCAGCTCGGGGCTGAGGGCGGTGTACACCCCCAGCAGGCCGGTGTCGGCGTGGTCGGCTACATAGGAGTAAGTGGTGTAGCACAGCCCCCGCTTCTCCCGAAGCTCCTGAAACAGCCGGGAGGAGACGCCGCCCCCCAGGATGGAGTTGAGCAGCAGCAGCTGGTAACGGCGGGGGTCCAGATAGCTGAAGGCGGGGAAGGCCAGGATCAGGTGGTTCTGCTCTGTGGGCTTTCGCCGGACGGTGAAGGCGGGGCGGTAGCGGGCCCCCTTGCAGCTGGGGACGTGGCCGGGCTCCAGCTCAGAGAGGATGGCGCGCAGCTCCTCCACGGCCTGGGGGGTGAAGCTGCCGGTGAGGGCGGTGACCAGATTGCCGGGGCGGTAGTGGGCCTCCTGATAGGCCCGAAGGCTCTCCCCTGTCATCTTGTTCAGGGTGGAGGCTTTCCCCAGGATGGGGCGGGACAACGGGGAACCCTGGTAGACCGCGGCGGCCAGCCGCTCCGCGGCCAGGTCCTCCGGGGTATCCTCATACATCCCGATCTCCTCCAGAATGACCCCGCGCTCCAGCTCTACGTCCCCCTGAGCAAAACGGGAGTGGAACAGCATGTCGCTGAGCAGGTCGATGGCCCGGTGCAGGTGGCTGTCCAGACACCGGGCATAGTAACAGGTGAGCTCCTTAGTGGTATAGGCGTTGATCTGCCCGCCGATGGCGTCGGTCTCCCGGGCCAGAGCGCCAGCGTCCCTCCGCTGGGTCCCCTTGAAGGACATGTGCTCAATAAAGTGGGCCGCGCCGCTCTCCGCGGCGCGCTCGTGGCGGGAGCCGGTGCCCACAAAGAACCCCAGGGCCGCGGTGCGGGCTCCGGGGACGAATTCGGTCAGTAGCTTTGCCCCGTTGGGCAGGGTAATGGAACGGTACATAGATCTCTCCTTCGAAAAGATTGACTGCGGGGGAGGCAGCCACCTATCCTGGCAAGTCTTAGACAGTCTATAACAGAATGGTCGGAAAATCAAGAAAAAAGACGAAAAGAAGGGCGCGGGGGCCGAAAATTCGGCCTCCGCGCCCGGGCAGAAGGCGGTCAGCCCCGCAGGGCGCTGTTCCACAGGCGCTTGAGTCCCTGCATCCCGGCTGTCTGCATGATCTGCACGCTGGGATAGGCATTGCCCTCGATAAGCACAGGACCCTGGGCGGTGACGGCCACGTCCCAGCCCACGATGATGGCGTTGGGGACCAGGGTCACCGCCTCCTCCACCGTCCGGCGCACCTGTTCCCACTGGGGGACCTGAAAGCCGGGGATAGTCAGGCCGGTGGTGGGGTGGAGGAGGAAGCGGTGCTCCATCAGATCGGCCCCCTGGGTGGTGACGATGCCGGTGTCCACGTCCAGGCCGGCGAAAATGCCTCCGGAGCAGCCGTTGTCCACAAAGCCGCCGCCCACCCCCATGCGCAGGACGGCGGAGCAAAGCTTTCCCCGGATGGTGAGGGCCCGGACTGTATTCACCGAGCTGGGGTGGAGGGCGGCCATCTCCGGGCACTGCTCCAGCAGCTCCTCGGCGATCATATCCTGGGAGGTGAGCCGCTCCCACACCTGATCCCGGTTGTTTGGAGTGATGGTGCACAGCTCCACGCCGTGGCCGCCGGAGTCAGTGCGGGGCTTGATGATGCAGCGGGGATGGCGGTCCGCAAAGGCGTCGAATTCCTCCCGGCTGTTCCGGCACACCCGGCCGATCCAGTCCCGGTGCACATAGGCCTGGAACCGGTCCAGAAAGCGGTCCTTCTCCTCAAAGTCGGCGAAGGCGGTCTGGGGGTTCTTGCGGTGGATATCCCGCATGTCGTACAGGGTGACGAATTCTGCCCGGCCCCGGCGGTTGCGCTCATAGAAGTGGTAGAGGAAGTAGTCGGCGATGGTGCAGCGGTGGACCAGAAAGGCCCCCAGATAGCTGAACATCAGCCATGTGCGGGAGTAGCCCAGCTCCTGGATGGGGTAGCGGCCCATCTCGTCGAAGCGGTCCAGCAGACGTTTGATCTTTCCCATAGTGCGGCCTCCTTTGCGGATCAATCGGCCCGGCGGGCCTGGATGCGGCGCATCCCGGCCTCCACCCCCCGGTGGAGCAGGATGCCCAAAAGGATGTTCAGGAAAAAGGCAAGGAAATAGTAGGGGCCAGTCCCCAGAGGGAGCCAGCTGCGCAGCAGAGCAGTCTCGGAGAAGAGGCTGACGTTGAGCAGATAGATCTCCAGACTGTGCTCCCCCACCAGCCGCAGTCCCCGGCGCAGCCATCCCAGGGGCAGGTGTTCAAAGCAGGCGCAGCCCGCCAGGCACATGGGGACGGTGGTGAACAGAAACAGATGGCACATGGGGAGGTGGGGGACCTCCAGCCGGGGCAGGGCCGCGGCCAGGTAGCACAGGCCGGCCGCCAGCCACAGGGTCCAGAACAGCAGATCACGCCTGCCCAGCCGGCGGTCCTCCCACACATAGAGCCCCACCAGCAGCCCCAGAAAAAAGATGGGGAAGCGGTAAAAGACGTCCAGGTAGTGCCAGTACTCGTCCTGGATCAGCACGTGGCACACAGCCACCGCCGCGGCGCCGGCCCCTGCCGTCCACAGCACCCGGTGCCTGGAGCGGCGCAGCCGGCGGAAACACCAGGGGGCGAGGACATAGAAGAGCAGGATGCCGGACACATACCAGTTGAAGGCCCCAGGGGCATGGACCCAGTAGGCGAGGAGGGTGGAGTTCCACACCAGGGCGGAGAGGGGGGCCTGTCCCCGAAGAATGAGGAAGAGGGTGTAGGGAACCATCACCACAAAATAGGCGGGGAGGATGCGCCGGGCCCGGCGTGCCAGAAAGGCACCGTATTCCTGCTCCAGGCGGCTCAGGGAGAGGGACAGCCCCATGGCGGAGAGCAGGATGAAGATGTCCACCCCGCCGAAGCCCGCCGCCCGAAACAGGTCCAGCCCGGGGATGGGGAAGGTCAGATCGGCGGCATGGAACAGCATCACCCAGAGCATGGCGGCCCCCATCAGCTCAGAGCGATATTTGCTTAACACAGAATAGCCCATAGCTTTGTCCCCATCAGAAAAAGGCGGCGGAGTGCCCGCACTCCGCCGCCAAACTCACGTGTGGATAGTTATTTCACGCTCTCACCGGCGGCCTGCTTGGCTTTGATCTCCCGCAGGGCGTCCTTGTAGGACAGGTTGACCCGGCCCTTGTCATCGATATCGGTGACCTTGACCCAGATCATGTCGCCAATATTGACCACGTCCTCTACCTTCTCCACCCGGCGCTCCGCCAGCTTGGAGATGTGGACCATGCCGTCCTTGCCGGGGGCCAGCTCCACGAAAGCGCCGAACTGGAGGATGCGGACCACCTTGCCGTAATACAACTGGCCCACCTCGGGGACGAAGACGATGGTCTCGATCATCTTCTTGGCGGCGTCACAGGCCTCGGCGTTGGGGGAGGCGATGTGGATGGTGCCGTCATCCTCGATGTCCACCTGAGCACCGGACTCGGCGGTGATCTTCTGGATGACGGAGCCGCCCTTGCCGATGACCTCCCGGATCTTGTCGGGGTCGATTTTGATGGTGATCATCTTGGGGGCATACTTGCTCACCTCGGGCCGGGGGGCGGCGATACAGGGGAGCATGATCTCGTCCAGAATGGCGTACCGGGCATCCCGGGTGATGTCCAGGGCTTCCTTGATGATCTCGTGGGTCAGGCCGTCGTTCTTCAGGTCCATCTGGATGGCGGTGATGCCCGCCTTGGTGCCTGCCACCTTGAAGTCCATCTCACCGTGAAAGTCCTCCACGCCCTGGATGTCGATGAAGGTGGTGAAGCCGCCGTCGTCGTCCTGGATCAAACCGCAGGAGATGCCGGCGACAGGGGCCTTGATGGGCACGCCGGCGTCCATGAGGGCCAGGGTGGAGCCGCAGATGGAGCCCTGAGAGGTGGAGCCGTTGGAGGAGAGCACCTCGGAGACCACGCGGATGGCATAGGGGAACTCATCTTGGCTGGGCAGCACGGGGAGCAGGGCCCGCTCGGCCAGAGCGCCGTGACCGTACTCCCGCCGGTTGGTGGAGCGGGGCGGCTTGGCTTCGCCCACGGAATAGGGCGGGAAGTTGTAGTGGTGCATATACCGCTTCTCGGTCTCTTCCCAGATGGTGTCCAGCTTCTGGGAGGCGGCCAGGGTGTTCAGGGTGCACACGGACAGGACCTGGGTCTGACCGCGGGTGAACAGGCCGGAGCCGTGGACCCGGGGCAGCACGCCCACCTCGGCGGCCAGGGGACGGATCTCGTTTTTGGCGCGGCCATCCACACGGTGGCCCTCCAGCAGCCATGCCTTGACGATCTTCTTCTGGAATTTGTAAGTGAACTCCTCCAGGTACTGGTCCATATCCGGATACTCCTCCAGATACTTCTCGTGCCAGTGGTCGATCATGGAGTTCCAGCGGGTCTCCCGGACATTCTTGTCGTCGGTATCCATGGCGGCCTTGGCCTCGTCCATGAAGTCGGCCACGATCTTGTCGAACAGCTCCTGGTTGAACTGAGCGTGCTCATACTCCATCTTGGGCTTGCCGATTTCGGCAACGATCTGGTTGATGAAGGCCACCTGCTTCTTGATCTCCTCGTGGGCCTTCACGATGCCGGCGTACATGATCTCGTCGGGGATCTCGTCGGCCCCGGCCTCGATCATGACCACCTTCTCAGCGGTGGCGGCCACAGTCACGTCCATGCGGGAGGTCTTGCGCTGCTCCTGATTGGGATTGAGGACGATCTGACCGTCCACATAGCCCACCTCCAGGCAGCCGATGGGGCCGGCGAAGGGGATCTCGGAATAGCTCACACAGGCAGAGGCACCGATCATGGCGGCCACCTCGGGGGAGCAGTCGTAGTCCACGCTCATGACGGTGCACTGGATGCACACGTCGTTGCGGAAGTCGTAGGGGAACAGGGGGCGCATGGGCCGGTCGATCAGGCGGCTGGCCAGCACGGCGGGCAGAGAGGGACGGCCCTCCCGGCGCATGAAGGAGCCGGGGATGCGGCCCACGGCGTACAGCTTCTCCTCAAAGTCCACGGACAGGGGGAAGAAGTCCACCCCGTCCCGGGGGCGGGGGGAGACGGTGACGGCCACCATGACGGTGGTCTCGCCATATTTGACCATGGCGGAGGCGCTGGCCAGCTCGGCCACCTTGCCCACCTCGATGGTCAGGGGACGGCCGCACAGGTCCATGGTCCAGCTCTTGAACTTGGGGAATTCCTTGTGCTTGATGATGGTTGACATGTCTACACTCCTTTGTTGAAGTTTTTTGTCCCGGAGGTGGAATACCAGCCCTTTAGCACTTGAATCCGGGTCTGAAGGAAGGCCCTCCTCATGCCGGCGCCCGCCCGCTTCAGGCCCGGATTCAACTGCTAAAAAAGCGGCATTGCCCTCGGGAAAAGTTGGTCTCAGATGGGAAGAAAGGGTGGCGCAGGCGCGCCACCCCTTATTCAACAAATCACTTACGGATGCCCAGCTTGGCAATGATAGCGCGGTAGCGCTCGATGTCCTTGGCCATCAGATAGTCCAGCATCTTGCGGCGCTTACCGACCATCTTCAGCAGGCCGCGGCGGGAGTGGTTGTCCTGCTTGTGGACCTTCAGGTGCTCGGTGAGCTCGTTGATACGGGCAGTGAGGATGGCGATCTGGACCTCGGGGGAGCCGGTGTCCGTGGGATGGGTGCGGTTGGCCTCAATCACGGCCGTCTTTTCGTCCTTGCGGATCATGGGAGATTCCACCTTTCCAATGATTTGCCCAAAGGGCTGCGTAACAGGTGGGTGAAGCCCCGGGCTCTTGTCCGGGCCGTACCCTGAAACGAAGCGGATGGGCAGGATGACGCATGATTCCATGCTGGGATACTATATCATAGTTTGGCCCGGCTGTAAAGGAAAAAATCGGGGTTTTTCGGAAATTTTCCGCGGTGTGCCGGGGAGAGAAAAAACACCGGAGGTCCGGGCGGACCTCCGGCGGAACGGTTCATTCCGGGATGGAGTAGTGCTCCACGATATAGTCCCGCACCCTCTGGGCAGCGGGAGACATGGGGCGGGAGCGGGACCAGGAGAGATAGACCGTGCGGACAAACTCCTTGTCCTGGTCAGAGATGGGGATGATGGACACCTTCTCCGTGTCCATGGCTGGAACCTGGGGAAGCACTGACACCCCGAATTTCAGGGCCACATACTGGAGGGCGGCATTGCACTCCCGCACCTCGAACACCACGTTGGGCACCGCGCCCCGCTGGGCGAAGATGCGGTCCATCTGGGTGCGCAGGCTGCTGGGCTTGTCCAGCATCACCTGGGGCTCCCGGGCAAAGTCATCAAAGGTGACGGAGTGGCGGGCAGCCAGGGGGTGGTCGCTGGGGACCGCCAGATACAGGGGCTGACGCATGATGATGACCGATTCGGCCCAGTCATCCCGGTGCATCTCGAAGGCCATATCCAGCTCCCCGGCCTTCAACTGGTTAAAGATATCAAAGGAAGGGCCCTCTGTAAACTGGAAGCGGATGCTCCGGTTGTCCTCCTCCCGGTAGAAGCCCTCCACCAGCGCAGGGATCAGGGAGGCGGAGATGCTGTGGAAGTAGCCCAGCTTGGCTACTTGGGGCAGATTGCCCGCCATCTGTTCCAGAACAGCGGCCCCCTCGTCCAGCAGGGCCAGGGAACGCTGCACATAGGGGAGAAACTGTTCCCCATAGGCGGTCAGGCTGATCTTCCGGTTCTCCTTCTCGAACAGCTTGACCCCCAGTTCCTTTTCCAGCTCGCTGATGGAATAGCTGAGGGAGGGCTGGGAGATGTGCAGCTCTTCCGCCGCCCTGGTGTAGTGCAGGACACGGGCCAGGACCTGAAAATATTGGAGCTGAAGCAAAGTCAAGAAGTCCACCTCCCTGCATGGTTTGGCGAAGCCGGAGTCGAGCCTGAGGGAGTCGATTCCTGGTGCCGGGTCTAATTTAAGGACATATTATAAAGATATTCTATTCCGGGGCCGGTGTCAAGCATAACCATTGTCCCTTCGGGGGAAAGGAGAGGAAAAATCATCCATATGACAGAAAAAAGGCCAAAGAATGAAAAAGTTTTTCATAAAATGCCTCTATCATTTTCATTGAAATGAAGTATTGGACGGGAGAGGAAGAAGTGGTATAATGGCGACAGTAA
>NZ_JANGBZ010000062.1:0-18025 GCF_024462915.1 Clostridium sp. DFI.5.61 | reverse complement strand
CCCCCCGCCCCCCCCCCCGCCCCCCCCCCCCCGCCCGCCCCCCCCCCCCCCCCCCCCCCCCTGCACAGTTGGAAGGGGGATCAGGATGAGGAAATCGGGATCAGAAGATGCCCTGAGCCATCATGGCGTCGGCCACGCGCTGGAAGCCCACGATATTGGCGCCGGCCACCAGGTCATAGCCCAGGCCGTAGCGCTCGGCGGCCGCCACAGAGGAGTGATAGATGTTCGCCATGATCTGATGCATCTTGGCGTCCACTTCCTCGGCGGTCCAGTACAGCCGCTCGGCGTTCTGGGCCATCTCCAGGGCGGACACGGCCACGCCGCAGGCGTTGACGGCCTTGGAGGGGGCGATCACCATGTGCTTCTGCTCCTTCAGGAACTCCAGAGCGTCGTTGGTGGTGGGCATGTTGGCAACTTCGATGTAGTACTTGATGCCGCTGGCGGCGATCTTCTTGGCGGAGTCCATGTTGACATCGTTCTGGGTGGCGCAGGGCATCATGATGTCCACCTTGTCGGCGCCCAGGCCCCAGGGCTTCTCCCCGGCATGGAACTCACAGCCGAACTTGTCGGCGTAATCCTGGACCTTGTCGCGGCCAGAGGCGCGCATCTCCAGCAGATAGTTGATCTTTTCGTCGGTGACAGCGCCATCGGGATCGTAGATGTAGCCGTCGGGGCCAGCGATCGCGACCACCTTGCCGCCCAGCTCGGCAGTCTTCTTCACCACGCCCCAGCCTACGTTGCCGAAGCCGGAGATGGCCAGCCGCTTGCCCTCGATAGACTCGCCCTCGTGCTTGAGGACCTCCACCAGATAGTACACGGCACCAAAGCCGGTGGCCTCCGCACGCATGATGGAGCCGCCGGTGGTCACGGCCTTGCCGGACAGAGCGCCGAACTCGGAGGCGCCCACCAGACGGCGGTACTGGCCATACATATAGCCGATCTCACGGCCGCCGCAGCCCAGGTCGCCGGCGGGGCAGTCGATGTCCTGGCCGATGTGGCGGTACAGCTCGGTCATGTAGGCCTGGCAGAAACGCATGACCTCGGCGTCGCTCTTGCCGCGGGGATCAAAGTCAGAGCCGCCCTTGGCGCCGCCGATGGGCAGGCCGGTCAGGGCATCCTTGTACACCTGCTCAAAGCCCAGGAACTTGATGATGGACAGGTTGACGGAGGGATGGAACCGCAGGCCGCCCTTGTAGGGGCCCAGGGCGCCGTTGAACTGGACACGGTAGCCGCGGTTGACCTGATAGTGGCCCTGGTCATCCAGCCAGGTGACGCGGAACTCGATGGTCCGCTCGGGCTCGATCATCCGCTCCAGAAGGGATGCCTTCTCATACTCGGGGTGGGCGTCGATCACGGGGGCCAGGGAGGTCAGGACCTCCTCCACGGTCTGCAGGAACTCAGGCTCGCCGGCATTCTTCTGACGGCACTCTTCCAGAACTCGGTCGATATACTTGCTCATTGCACTCATTCCTCCTAATTGATATATGTGTGTGTTTGGTCAAAATCTGACGGATTCCCTTCATTTCAGGGGAGGGCTCCGTTTCGCCCTCTTCATGTATAGCATAACACAATTCCAGCAGAGCGCAAGCACGTTTTTTGTGGATGTTACCACAACAAAAAAACTGTGGTATGAGAAAAACAAAACATCCCATTTAAAAAATCGATCGATTTCCCCAAAAAAGGCCGCGGCCTCATAAGATGGCCGCGGCAGCGGAGAAAATGCAGGATTTTAGTCAAATGCCAGTCCAAGATAGGCGGTGCGGGACCAGTCCCAGGCCTCCTCCCGATCCGGGGAGAGCCACTTGAGCATCCCAAACTGCCAGCCGCCGGACGCTGCCGGACGCTGGGCCAAAGGGCCCCGCACCAGAAAGCGCTCCCCCGGGACCATCCGGGGCAGATGGGGCAGAACGGTCCGCAGCTTCGTGCCCAGCAGCTCCTTATACACCACCAGACCCGCCCCGTCCCCTTCGGCGCAGGCGCAGACAGGGCCGTCCTCCGTCTCCCCCGCAAACAGGCCTCCGCCGGACAGGGCGCAGCATCCGGCCTGATAGGCCAGCGCCTCCTCCGGATAGGCGATGTGGGGGCAGTCTGCCAGGATCTTCTCCCGCACGGCCCCGTATTCCGCCGGAGAGACGGGGCGCAGGGGGTTGTCCCAGGCGGGGGCAGGGAGCTCACCTGGGTCCAGGTCCTCCTGGAGCAGGGTAAAGCACTCTCGGAAGCCGTTGGCCCCGAAGAAGTTGTGGAGGGAGGGCTCCGCCGGGACGGTGGTCACCGCAGGGATGGCCAGACCGCGGAAGTATTCGTCCGCCCCCGCCAGCAGCCGGCCCGCCAGCCCCCGGCCCCGGGCCGCCGGGTCGGTGGCCACGGCATAGAGGTACGCCGCCCGGAAGCGGCCCTCCCCGGGGAGGACCAGCTGAGTATCGAACCAGGCGGTCATGGACTGGACCACGCCGTCCTCCTCCAGCAGGAGCATCCGCTCCGGCTTGTAATAGGTCTGGTAAAAGTTGTCCACATAGGCCCCGTCATCCCCGAAGGCCAACTGCCAGAGCTCACGCTCCCGGGCGGCATCGCCTGGGGTCCCAAGACGTATCTGCGTCATGCCGTATCCTCCTCTTTTTCAGACAGACATACCGCCTGCCCTCTCTCAGTGAGGGGCAGGCGGCCCTGTGCTCCTCAGTATCCGGGGTACACGTCGCTTTTACGAGGCATGATGACGGCACAGGCCAGATAGACCCAGAAGGCAGTGGAGAAGGTGACAAAGGTGGCGATCACCCAGCCTACCCGCACCAGAGTGGGGTCGATGTCAAAGTACTCCGCGATGCCGCCGCACACGCCGCACACCATCTTATAGGGCCCCTCTGTCTTATACAGCTTCTTTTTCTCCATGACATGCTTCACTCCATTTCCATGAGATCGCCGAAACGTTCTTTCTGTGGATAGGATACTACACAGAACCTGAAAAAATCATAGGGAACGGATTAAAAATGCTTTAATTTTTTCCACCGCCCCGCTCCAGATACCACAGCCGCCGGGCCAGCAGGGTAGTGGAGAGGACGAAAAATATCTCCAGCGCGCTGCTGATGATCCCCACCATCGCGAACAGCACCAGGGAGAGCAGCACCGTCACTCCCAGCCACTTCATACAGTCCCAATAGCGCTGCCGGTCCTGCCGCGCTTTCTGGAGCAGGAGCAGAAACAGGGACAGCACCAGCAGGCAGCTGGCCGTAAAGGCGCATATCACATGCAGATCCGCGATCTTCGGCAGCTCATCCGGGGTATAGGGCAGCACCACTGCCGACAGCAGCAGGAAGCCTCCCAACAGGCAGAGCCGGGGCCACAGCGGCCTGGGCAGCGCGGCCATCACCGGCAGCAGGACGCACAGCAGATAGACCCCCACCAGCATCCCCCACAGGAAAAAGCCGTGCCGCTGGTCCCGGGCGGCGGCGATCACGGAAAAATTCGTAGTGAACCAGCGGGTGTCATGGGTAAAGAGCAGGGTGTAGAGCGGGATCAGAAAACAGGCGAACAGATCCAGCAGACGCGCCCGCCAGTCCGGCCGCAGCCACTTTCTCACCCGTTCCCTCCCACTTCCTCCAGCTCCCCCGCCTCGTTGAAGCGGACGGCCCGGATCTCGTTGCCGGTGTTCTTGCGGATGTCATCCAGCCGGATGCTCTCAGTGATGGTGGACACCAGGGTATAGGCCGCCCCGCGGCGGCGGGCCCGGCCCGTCCGGCCGATGCGGTGGATATAATACTCGTTCTCGTCGGGCACGTCGTAGTTGAACACCGCGTCCACATCGTCGATATCCAGTCCCCGGGCGGCCACATCGGTGGCCACCAGCACCCGCAGCTCCCCGTTTCGGAAGCGCTGGAGGGTCTTCTCCCGCACTCGCTGCTGGATGTCCCCGTGGATGCCCTCGCAGGAGATGTCCCGCATCTTCAGCAGACCGGTGAGGCGGTCGGTCATGTTCTTGGTATTGCAGAAGGCGATGACCCGGTCATACCCCCCCAGCTCCATCAGGCGTACCATGGTGTCCACCTTCCGGTTCCGTTCCACCTCCAGGCGGTACTGGAGGATGTCCGGCTTGTTCTCCTGGTCGGCGCGCACCGTGATCTCTACCGGGTCCCGCTGGTACACCCAGGAGATATCCATCACTTCCCGGGAAATGGTGGCGGAGAACATGCCCAGGTTCTTCCGTTTGGGCATCAGGTCCAGGATGCGGGTCACATCCCGGACAAAGCCCATGTCCAGCATGCGGTCGGCCTCGTCCAGCACCACCGTCTCCACCTTATCCAGCCGGACGGTGCGCCGCTTCACATGGTCCATCAGGCGCCCTGGGGTGGCCACCACGATCTGGGGGGCCTTTTTCAGCTGGAGGATCTGTTTGTCGATGGGCTGCCCGCCGTAGAGACACACGGTGCGCACCCCCTCCTTGAACGCGCACAGGTCCCGCAGCTCGTCCCGGATCTGGATGGCCAGCTCCCGGGTGGGGGCCAGCACCAGGCCGGTGACCTGGGTCCCCTGGGGATCGGCGTGCTCGACCATAGGGATGCCGAAGGCAAAGGTCTTGCCCGTTCCGGTGGGGGCCTTCGCGATCACGTCCTTCCACTCCATGAAGTAGGGGATGGCCCCCGCCTGGACCGGGGTTGCCTGGACATAGCCCTTTTTGTCGATGGCCCGCATCAGCTCCGGGGACAGGTTCAGGTCCGCGTACCGGACCTTGTCGTTGACGATCTCGCCGTTGATTTCCATATCTCTGTTCATCCTTTTCCGCATGTCTGGTCCGATCCAAGGCCCCCTCTCACCGCCCGCGGTGCTCCGCGGACCAGACACGCCCTTTCCCCGGCGCGGCCTCAAATCAGCTGGGGAGGTCTGCCCTCCCCCCAAAAGCCCGCTCCTGTGCGGGAATTTGTATCATTTTATCATAGTCTGCCCCAAGAAGCAAGCGAAGCGCCGCCCCTGCGGCCCTTTCCAGCCGATTTTCCCCATTTCGCTGTTGTGCTCCCGGCCGCGAGGTGCTAAAATAAAACAAAAACTCCCGCTTTTCGGGAGCTGTCCAAAGGAGGACCACCATGCCCTACGCTGTGCTCGCCGCCGCCCTTGTCGCCTTGGACCAGCTGGTGAAATATCTGGTCAGCCACAACATCCCCCTGGGGGGCCATGTCCCCCTCCTCCCCCACCTGGTGGAGCTGACTTACTTTCAAAATACCGGCGCCGCTTTCTCCATGCTGGAGGAGCACACCTGGCTGCTCACCCTGATCTCCGCCGTCATGTCCGTGGTGCTGGGCGTGGCGGTGTGGAAGAAGTTCTTTGCCCACCCCTTCGGCCGCTGCGCCCTCACCCTGGTCCTGGCAGGCGCGGTGGGCAATCTGATCGACCGGGCGCTCCAGGGCTATGTAGTGGACATGTTCAACGTCCTTTTTATGGACTTCGCCATCTTCAATGTGGCCGATATCTGCGTGGTGGTGGGCGGGATCGCCGCCTGCGTCTATTATGTCTTTTTCTATGAGAAGCTGGAAGGAAAGGGGACCCTCCATGAGCACGCTGACGCGGACCGCTGACCGTCCCGGCGAGCGGGCGGACGCCTTCCTGGCCCGGGTGGTGCCTGACCTGACCCGTTCCGCCGCCCAGCGGCTGCTGGAGGCCGGCGCGGTTCGGCTGGCAGGCAGGCCGGTGCGGAAAAACTACCGCACCGCCCCCGGAGACGTGCTGGAGGTGGACATCCCCGCCCCCCAGCCGGTAGACCTGGTCCCCCAGGATATCCCCCTGGACATCGTGTACGAGGACGGGGACGTGATCGTGGTCAACAAGCCGGTGGGGATGGTGGTACACCCCGCCCCCGGCCATTCGGACGGCACGCTGGTCAATGCCCTGCTATATCACTGTGGAAATACCCTCTCTGGGATCAACGGCACCCTGCGCCCCGGCATCGTCCACCGCATCGACCGGGACACCAGCGGCCTGATCATCGCCGCGAAGAACGACCGGGCCCACCTGTCCCTGGCCGCCCAGCTCCAGGACCACAGCCTGTCCCGGGTCTATGAGGCGGTGGCGGTGGGCGGGCTGCGGGAGGATTGCGGCACCGTGGACGCCCCCATCGGCCGACACCCTGTGGACCGGAAGAGGATGGCCGTCGACCGGCAGAACGGCCGGGAGGCGGTGACCCACTGGCGGGTGCTGGCGCGCTACCCGGGCTTCACCCATGTGGAGTGCCGCCTGGAGACGGGACGGACCCACCAGATCCGGGTCCATCTGGCCTCAATCGGCCACCCTCTGCTGGGCGATGTGGTCTACGGCAGCAAAAAGCCGGTGCCCGGCCTGGCCGGCCAGTGCCTGCACGCCCGGCGGCTGCGGTTCACCCATCCCTCCACTGGACAGCTTGTGGAGCTGGAGTGTCCCCTCCCCGGCTGGTTCCAGGATGTACTGGACCGGCTCTCCCGCCTGAATTGACTGCGCCTCCCCGGTCCTTCAGCCAGGGAGGCGTTTTTTCACCCGCTCCCCATGGGCGGCATAGGATAGAGGGCTGTAAAACATGGTGGAAACGGGGGTGCCGGGCTTGGAGCAGACGGGATGGGACGCCCTGCGGGGCCAGCTGAACACCCTGGACACCTCTCTGCTGTTCCTGGCTCTCCTCACCGGGGCCACCGCCCTCTCCTGGGCCATCCTCTCCCGGCAGCGCGGAGCCCTTCTCTCCCTCCTCTCTGGAGAGGACATCCCGGAGCCGGACCTGATTCCGGCCCGGCTGGCCGTCTCCGCCCTGGTGGTTGGCTCCCTGAGCTACTTTTTTCTGCTGTCCCTGGAGACTCTCTGCACCGCTCGATCCCAGGGGGCGGCAGCCTGTGCCTCGGCCGGGCGCAATGCCCGTGCCTCCCTGCTGGTGCTGGCGGCTGCTCTGATCCGGCTGTATGACCTCAACATCCTCCGATGCACCGCTCCCGCCCTGGAGTCAGAAGAGCTCCCTGCCTAGCGGACCGCCGCAATAGAAAACACCGCGCCTCCTCGGCTCTGGGCCGGAGGGCGCGGTGTTCTCGTTTCAGTCGATGACAGTGCCGTTCCAGTAGTACTCCGCCTGGGGCAGATCCAGATCCTCCTCGGTCAGCGGCTGGTCGTAGGGGTTGACCAGCTCGTTCAGGGTGGGCAGGATGTCCTCCGCCTGGAAGACAAAGCAGTATTTGTATCCCCGGACCACGCCCTCGCCCCGGCCCTCCAGAGTGCCCTGGGTGATGCCGGTATCCAGGTCCACTCCCACTGCCTGGCTGGCGAAGTAGAGCATGTCGGTGGTGGACAGGTCTGTCTTGACATACTCCTGGAAGATCTCCACGAACTCCTGCACCTTGGTCAGGGAGTTCCAGGAGACCACTTTCTTGGCCAGGGCCACCAGCACCTGGCGCTGCATCTCCGCCCGGCCCACGTCGGTGTAACCGCTCCCGTCGTTGTTGTGGCGGAAGCGGACCACCTCCATGGCCTGCTGACCGTTCAGGTGGTGCTGGCCCTTGGTGTAGTGGATGTGCAGGTCCTGATAGGGGTCGTCATAGTTCATCTCCTCCGGGATATAGACGTCCACCCCCTCCAGCTCGTCCACCAGGGCCACGAATCCCTTCAGGTCCACATAGATGTAGTAGTCGATGGGGATGCCGAAGGTCTGCTCGATCTCCTCCTTCAGCACGTCCACCCCCGCCCCCGCGTAGGCTCCGTTGATCTTGGGGTCCTTTCTCCAGTCCCGGTTTACCGCCGTATCCCGGGGTATGGAGATCATCCCCACCTTCTGGTTGGCTACATCGTAGCTGACCACGATGATGGTGTCGGTGTTGGCGCTCTCCCTGTCCCGGCCCAGAAGGACGAAATTGTACACATCCTCCCGCCTCTGCCGTCCTGCGGGCTGCTCCTGTTCCACCGGCTCCGCCGCCTGGCTCCCGCTGCCGGCGGGGGGGGCCGGGTCGGGCTCCTGGGGGATCTCAGGCGGCCGGACCGTCAGGTTCCACACCGCGTACACCCCCACGATCACGGCGGATAAAGCCACCAGTATTCCGTAGAGCACCATTCCGATCCGAAAAAGCGGGCTGCGCTTTCGGCGCTTTCCTCCCCGCTGTGTCTGTATGCGTGCCAGAGCTGTTCCCCTCTTTCCTGTTTCGGCAATATACCTGTCCAGTATAACCAGTTCGCCTCGATTCGGCAAGAGGGACTTTTTCTCTTTTAAAAATTTTAAAAATTGGTTCCTCCCTTCAGGAGATCATCTCCGCCCCCACGGCATAGCTCCAGCCGTCCCCCTCCTGCCGGGCGGTGCAGTCATAGAAACAGTAGGCCCCCAGGCTGGAGCGGTATTTCTGGAGCGAAAAGGTGTGTCTCCCGTCCGCCTCGATGCTGTCCTCCACGGTGAGCAGCAGCCCGGCGGGGAACTCCTCAAAGCCGCTGTCCGGGTCCGCCCGGATCAGACCCTCCTCCGCCAGCTCCTCCAGGGTGCCCCGGCGGGTGTCCAGCCCAAGTTCGGCACCTAAGGTCTCCATGACCCCCTCCTGCTCCCGCTCCGTCAGGCCGGTGCAGCCGGTCCAGTCAAAGGCCAGCAGCTCCGCGCCGCTGTTCAGGCCCGGATCAGTCTCCCACAGGTCCCTCAAGGCCCGGCAGTACAGCTCCGCCAGGCCAGTCAGGGGCTCCGGCCGGGTCTGTGGTCGGGTGCGGAACACATAGCTGGCTGAGCCCACATCACCCCACTGGGCGCAGATCTCATACACGCAGTCCCCGTCCCCCGGGAGCAGAACGGTCCCGTTCTCTGCCTCCAGGGTCTCCGCCTGGTCCTCCCCCTCCTGGGTCCGCCCCACATATTCAGCGGGCCAGCGGCGGAGGGTCACCTGTGTGGGCTGGACCTCGAAGGCCAGCGTCAGCGCCGGGGCGAGGGAGGCCACCCCTCCCCCCTCTGTCTGTTCCGCCCCCGCGGGGATGCCGGTATAGAGGACCGGGTATTCCTGACTGTCCAGGGGGTGGAGGCCGCAGGCGATCCAGGTCTCCCCCTCCCCATCCGGTCCCGCTTTGCTCCAGCTGGCGTTCCCCGACCAGGACAGGGTGATCTGGTCCCAGCCGCAGGATACGGTGAGCGCCGGCGGCTCCGCCAGCTCTTCCAGGGCCTTCTCCCCATCGGAGAGGACCTGGGTCCCGGTGGTCTCCCCCGCTCCGCTGCTCTCTCCCCCCGCCGGGGCCCGCTCTGAAACGCAGGCCGGAGCGCAGGCAGCCAGCGCCAGCATCAACACCAGCGCCGCCGGAACGATCCATTTTTTCATCTCTCTCCGCTCCTTTCTTACGGCTCCGCCTCCAGCAGATGGTCCAGCGTCAGGGCGTCTCCTTCCCCCTGCAGAACGGCGGAGAGGAAGCTGTCACTCCATCGCGCGGCCTCCTCCCAGGGCTCCTCCGCCCCGGCAGACGCCCGGCTCTCAGTCTCCAGGACGACCCACATGTCTCCGGTCAGAAACTGGCTGTGACACAGCCCCTCTGCCCTGCCGTCTCCGTCCAGGTCCCCTGTCAGTCGCCAGGCAGTGACCTCTGTCCCGTTCACCTCCGTCACTGTCCCGCCGGGGACGGCCTCCCCTGGGGAGGGCAGGTCTCCCGGAGCCAGGGTGAGGGCAAAAGAGGTCTGCGCCTCCTCCCCGACTCCGCCCCCCCGTACTGTGACCCGGAGCAGGGCCCCCGAAGCGTCATACAGGGCCTCTCCCCCCAGCTGGCCGCAGTCCCAGCCCAGCTCCCGAAGCAGATCCTCCCGAAAGAGGGCGGTCAGCTCCTCTGGAGTCAGCGCCCGGCTCCGTGTCTCCGCTGCCGGGGCCTGGTCTGTCAAGGCTGCCCCCAAGCCCTCCTCCCCCCGGTACAGCGTCCCAATGTCCGGGTAGTTCACCGCCCACACAGGGGGCGAGAGCTGCTTTTCATCCTCCTCCATGGCCTCGGAGCTCCCCTGGTGCGCGGCCCCGCTCTGGGCGGACTGCATCCCGGCACTGTCCATGCTGTAAGCCTGGGCGGCCCCATCCGGCTGCCGGACGCCGCCGGCCCAGGCCAGTCCTGCTGCCAGCACACAGCAGGCAGCCAGTATTCCCCACCGGTACCGGTGGGGAGCCCGCCCCGCAGGGGCGGGCCCGTCACCCTCCGCCAGCGCTGTCAGCCGGGCGTGGAGCGACGGGGATACCCCCTGCCGGTCCATATACTTTTTGTATTGATTCATTTTGTTTCTCCTTCTAGCAATCGCCTGAGCCGGGACCGGGCCCGGGAGAGCCGGGACCGGACGGTCCCCTCCGCCTGTCCTGTGAGCCGGGCGATCTCTCCGGTGGAGAGTCCCTCGTAGTAAAACAGATGGATGACAGCCCGGTCTGCCGGCGGGAGGGAAAAGATCTCCTCCAGCTCCTGCCGCTCCTCCGGCTCTGGGGCGGGGAGGGACTCCCACAGGGGGACGCTTCGCCGCCGCCAGGCGGCCCGCAGCCGGTCCCGGCACCCGTTCACCAGCACCCGCATCAGCCAGGCGGGAGGACTGTCCAACTCCGCCGGAGCCTTTTCCAGAAATTTTAGAAAGGTGTCCTGCACCGCGTCCTCCGCCTCCTGGGCGTCCCCAAGGATGGCCAGTGCCGCCCGGTACAGGCGGTCCTCATTTTCTTTCACCAGCGTCTCCCAATCCACCGGCCGGTTGGATATCTGAGACATCCCCTGCTCCCCCCTTTCTATCCCTTCAGACGGATGAGCCCGCCCTTTTGCTGCACGGAACGGAAAATTTTCTGCCTGCTGTCTCTGCTCCTTTAGACGTCCGCGCTCCCAAAAAGTTCCACCCCCCCTGCCGGGGGCAAAAAAACGGGGGCCCGGTCTCCCGGCCCCCCGTCCCTGTTCCGCTCTCCTCACCCCTGTCCGGACGCCCCGCCCTCCAGGCGCTCCACCGGCCTGACGTATTTGAAGCACCGCCCGGGGTCATAGTAAAAATACATCAGCCGCCCGGGGGTGAGATCCAGGCGGCAGCCAGCCCCGGTGTAGTCAAAGCCGGCCATGGCGGCCTCGATCCGCTCTTCTACGACATGGTTCTCTCCCTCGTAGTCAAAGGGCCCATGCTCGAACACCACGTACTCCCCCTCCGGCACGTCCATCAGCCGCAGCTGGGGCGGCACCCCGCCCCCGTAATCCGAGGGGAGCCTCACCCCCCAGCACTCGGTCCGGGGGATCCCCCAGCCGCACAGACGGCCTTTCGGGTCGTTCCGGTAGGCCATGATCTGGCCGCTCCCGCAGTTGGCCTCGCTCCCGCCGCTGTCGTCCAGCTTTCCCTTGATGCTGTCCAGCAGGCCGCAGACGGTGTCGTAGTCCTGCCCCGGGATCTCGGCCTGTCTCTGCCAGAAGTCCCAGTAGCCGTTGCTCTCCCGGTCCTCCAGATACAGGAATTTGTGGGCAGGGATGGTGACAAAGTAGATCTTCACCCCCTGGCAGGAGCCGATCATGCCTATCTCCTCCGTACCGAAAAAGTACCGGTCAATGGGGCGCAGCTTGGTACGCAGCACCACGGGCCTGGGGTTGCGCCGGTACTCCCCCGGGGGCACGCCATAGGCTCGCCGGAAGCCCCGGGTGAACGCCTCTTGGGAGGAAAAGCCATACGCCAGCGCAATGTCCAGCAGGCTTTTCTCGCTGTCCCGCACCTCCTTCAGGGCAAAGGCCAGCCTCCTGCCCCGCAGATAATCCCGAAGCCGCATGCCCGAGATCTCCCCGAACTTTCTGGTGGTATAAGATTCTGAGTAGCCCAGCCTGCGGGACAGGGCCTGCAGGGTCAGCGCCTCGCTGTCCTGCTGCCGGATACACCGGTCTATCTCGTCCACGATGCTCTGGATCTGCCGCTCCCACTGATACATTTCCACCGCTCCTTCCATTAATGTGTCTTCCCCCTTATGATACCCCATTTCCTCCGCCGCCGCTTGATCCCAGCTGCTCAGTTCCCCTTCCCAGATATAAAAATCCCCGCCGGTCAGAAGGCCGGCAGGGAGCGCACTTACAGGGGCAGGATCCAGGTGGCGAAGAAGAAATAGATCAGCAGGGAGAGTGCGTCCACAATGGTGGTGATGAAGGGGGAAGCCATCACCGCCGGGTCGATGCCCAGCTTCTCCGCCGCCATGGGCAGAGTGCAGCCCACTACCTTGGCGCACAGCACGGTAAAGACCAGGGTCAGGCAGACCACCAGGGCCACCAGGGGGGTGACCTCCGGGTTGTGCATCAGCCACCGGTCTACCACCATCATCTTGACGAAGTTGGCGGCAGCCAGGCACACGCCGCACAGCACCGCCACACGGATCTCTTTCCACACCACGGCCACCAGGTCGGAGAAGTCGATCTCATCCAGGGACAGGGCGCGGATCACCGCCACCGACGACTGGGAGCCGGAGTTCCCGCCGGTGCCCGAGAGCATGGGGATGAAGGAGGTGAGCACCACACAGGCCGCCAGGGCGCTCTCAAAGCTAGTGATGATGATGCCGGTGAAGGTGGCGGAGAGCATCAGCAGCATCAGCCAGGGGATGCGGGAGCGCCAGGTCTCCAGCACGCCGGTCTTCAGGTAGGGCTTATCTGAGGGCAGGATGGCCGCCATCTTCTCGAAGTCCTCGGTGGTCTCCTCCTCAATGACGTCCATGGCGTCGTCAAAGGTGACGATACCCACCAGCCGGTTGTCGCCGTCCACCACCGGGATGGCGGACAGGTCGTACTTGTTCAGCAGCTGGGCCACGTCCTCCTTGTCCTCATGGGTGTTGACCGAGAGGACGTTAGTCTCCATGATGTCCCGGATGCGGGTCTCATAGGAGGACAGCAGCATCCGCCGCACCGTGACCACCCCCAGCAGCACCCGGTTCTGGGTGACATAGCAGGTGTAGATGGTCTCCTTGTCGATGCCCACGCTGCGGATGCGGGCAAAGGACTCCTCCACCGTGGCGTCTGGGTGGAGAAAGACGAACTCCGTGGTCATGATGGAGCCGGCGGAGTCCTTGGGATAGTTCAGCAGTTGGTTGATCTGGCTGCGGGTGGAGGCGTCGGTGTTGCGCAGGATCCTGGAGACCACGTTGGCAGGCATGTCCTCGATGATGTCCACCGTGTCATCCAGGTACAGCTCGTCCAGCACCTCCCGCAGCTCCCTGTCGCTGAGGGCCCCGATCAGCTTCTCCTGGTCCTCGGTGTTCTCCAGGTAGGTGAACACCTCCGCCGCCGTGTCCTTGGGCAGCAGGCGGAAGACCAGGATCTCCTGCTCCACGTCCAGCTCGTCCAGGAACTCGGCGATGTCCACCTCGTTCATCTGGGACAGCAGCTCCTTCATGCTGCGGAACTTCCGCTGTTCCACCAGCTCCAGCAGCAGGTCCAGGTCATAGTTTTCGTGCATGCGTTATTTCCCCCTTTTGTTCATCGCTTGGAACAATTCGGGACGCAAAAAGGCCACAAGGGCGACGGACATCTGGAAAACGGCAGGCTGGGCGGAGCCCCGCTTTCGGCTCCTGCCGTCTTTCAGATGCACTTCGACCCTGTGGCCGCACACGAAAGGGGCGGGGGCTTCCCATCCCCCGATCTGTTCAGATACCGGCGGCGCGGCGGGACCGCAGCAGGCCCCTGTTCTGCGCCGCCCCCCGTTCGTGACAGCGGTCGTCCCGATCCCGATGGCGACTTCGGCCTTCCATGCGTTCCCACATCCTCTCCCGGCATATGCTCAGGGGGCTCCCCCTTCTGCCTGTATGGGTCCCCGTCCGCTCCGGGCGGTGACCTGTATCTATCTCTCAGTATAGCATTCCCATCCGCATTTTTTCAAGTAAAATCTTTGCTCATCCGGCCTCCTCCGGGCTTTTTGCCGCCCAAGTCACCTCCGTGCCGGTCTTGACGATGTTGATGTAGCTGTGGCCCACGCCCAGAGCCGCTGGCTGGCCGTCCTCCCGATAGAAGGAGAGCCGGTCGCTCTCTCCCTCCCGCTCCCAAGTGATGGGCCAGGCCAGGCCGTCCCGCACCAGCAGTCCGCCGCCGCTGCCGGTAGTGCGCACCTTCAGCCGGCCCGCGCTGTCCCCTGAGAGCTGGGACACATCGGTATAGAGCACCAGCACGTTTTTCACCGCCACCTGCTCTCCGGTGTTCCCGTCCACATAGGGCTCGCCGTACTCCTCCACCAGATACAGCCCGCTGTCCGGGTCGTATTCAAACACGCCGGTCTTATAGGTGGAGAAGGGGACGGTGAGGATCTCCGCCGCCTCTCCTCCGGCCTCCGGACCCTCCTGGAAGGTCCAGCCCACCTGGAACCCCTCCTCGTGGTCCAGACGCACCCGCTGGTAGGTGGGCAGCAGCTCCTGGATGGTCTCGCTGGAGGTGAGCACTGAGTGCTCCAGGCCGGCGCTCCGCCGACGCTCCTGGTCCCGCCAGAACAGGGTGCCCTCATAGGGGCCGTTGACGCAGTCCAGGGCAGTGACGCCCCGGCTCTTGATGAACTCATATGCCTGGGGGCTGCCCCCGGCGTGGAGGTAGACCGCATCGTGTCCATAGGCCAGGGAGGCATAGTAGTCCCGGGCGGAGCGGACCGTTCCGATCTCTCCCGCCCCCGCCACATCCTGGAACACGGCCATCATTCGGGTGATGCCCCCCTCCGCCAGGATCTCATAGATCACATCCGCCTGGGATACCCCCACCTGGGGCAGTGCCTTCTTCAGGTTATTGAGCATGACAGCGATGGGCCGCCGGGCGCCCACATCCACCTCGCAGCCCTCGCCGGTGAGGGGGTTGGTGTAGGGCAGGACGGGCTCCGGTTCAGGCTCCGGCTGGGGCACCAGGACCGACACCGCGGGCTCGTTGGGGCCCTCGGGCTCGCTGGCAGCCCCCTTCCCGCCGCAGGCGGGCAGCGTCAGGACCAGGAGCAGGCAGGTCAGCAGGCAGGCCAGGCGTTTGGTGGGCATCTCAGATCTCCCCCTCTTGCTTTCTTTCCTTTATCATACCCGCCCCAGGGGCGGGTGTCAATCTCATGCGTGTCGATGGAGGGGGAAAACTTGCCGGCGGGGCCCAAAATACACAGCGGGCCGCCAAAAGGGCGGCCCGCTGTCAAACTGGGCGTTCAGTTGAACTTATAGATCTTCCGAGCCAGCCGGTAGAGGCCCACCGACAGCCGCCGGCCCTGATAACCCGGGAAATTGGTAAAGGCGGAGACGGCCCGGTACTTCATCTTGTGATAGATCCCGGTGTCCACCGTCCGCAGATATTCCCACAGCTGGGTCTTCTTCCCCAGGCACTCGGGGGTGTCGGCGATGGTGAGGAAGATGGAGGAGATGGCCATCATCATGGCCAGATAATTGAACATGTACCGCCCCAGCTTGGGCTGCTCTGCAGTGAGGACCCGCAGGTCGTGGGAGTCGATCATCTGATAGGTGACCCGCAGCTGCTGGTCCACCCGGCCCACCATCACCGTCTCGTTGACGGACTGGTCCGCCCGGCCGATGAAGTAGCGGTACAGGTCCACATCCAGATAGTAGATGTTCCGCACCGAGGGCAGGGGCTGATACACGAAGATGTTGTCCACATAGAAGGTGTGCTTGGGCAGCTCCAGCCCGCAGTCCCGCAGCAGCTGGGTGCGGTAGATCACCGAATGCATCAGCAGATACTGGGAGGGGCGGAAGCGCCCGATCTGCTCCCAGCCGAATACCCGGTTGCGGGGAAACACATTGCGGTAGTGCATCACCCGCTGGGTGTTGTCCTCCACATGCTCATAGACGTAGTTGCACACCAGCATATCCACCAGCTTGCCGTCCCGCACGAACTGACGCAGCTTGTCCAGGGCCTTCTTCAGAGCGGGCACGTCCACCCAGTCATCGGAGTCCACCACCTTGTAGTAGACGCCCCGGGCGTTCCGGATACCCTGATTGACTCCCTCGCCGTGGCCGCCGTTCTCCTGGTGGATGGCCCGGACGATATCGGGGTACTGCTGGGCATAGCGGTCGCAGATGGCGGGGGTGTCGTCTTTGGTGGAGCCGTCGTCCACCAGAATGATCTCGATGTCGTCGCCCCCCTGGAGCAGCGTCTCCACACAGTGGTCCATATAGGCCGCCGAGTTGTAGCAGGGGACGGCAAAGGTGATCAGCTTATCCATACTTCTTTCTCCTGTCTGTCAGGTTTTGGGCGCGGTCCGGGCCGCAGGGTCAGATCAGCTGTCCGGCCAGCTCCAGCGCCCGGGCCACGATGGCGTCCATGTTGTAGTATTTATATTCCGCCAGGCGGCCCAGCAGGTGCAGGTTGGGGAACCGCTCTGCCAGCGCCCGGTATCGGGCATACAGTGCGTTGTTCTCCCCATTGATGATGGCGTAATAGGGCGTCTCCTCCGGCGCGCCGGTGTAGGCCCGGGAGAACTCCTTCACGATAGTGGTCCTGCCCTCCAGCTCCTGGCCCGTCATGTGCTTGAATTCGGTGATGCGGGTGTAGGGCTGGTCCACAGTGTAGTTCACTGTGCCCCGGCTCTGGAACCAGGTCTGGTCCAGGGTCTCGAACCGGAAGTCCAGGGTGCGGTAGGGCAGGGGGCCGAAGCGGCGGCCGAACAGCTCATCCGCCGCGCCGGTGTAGACCACCGGCCCCTGGAACGGGACGCCGTCCACCGTCAGCACGTCCCCGTCCAGTCCCAGGTGGGGGATGGCGTCCTCCCCCAGCCGGACAGTAATGTTGGGGTGGTCCAGCATGGCCTCAAAGAGGGGGGTGTAGCCCTTCAGGGGCATGCCCTGATACTCGTCCTGGAAATAGCGGTCGTCCTCCGACAGGAAGACAGGCACCCGGGCAGTAGTGTTGGGGTCGATCTGATCCGGGGTCTGGCCCCACTGCTTCATGGTGTAGTGGACGAACACGTGCTCATAGACGTAGTCAGCCACCTTGGCCAGCTCCGGGTCCTGATTCTGGCGCAGCTCCAGGATGGTGACCTTCTTCTCTGCGCCGTAGGCGGCGATCAGCTTCTCCCCCAGACGCTTCCCCTCCTCGGGTCCGAAAGCCTTCCGCAGGGAGGTCAGGTTGAAGGGCACCGGCATCTGCATCCGGCCGCCGTCCGGGGCCGGCAGGTCGGCCACCACCCGGTGCTGGTAGTCCCGCCACCGGGTGAAGCGGCACAGATAGCGGAATACCGCCTCGTCATTGGTGTGGAAAATATGGGGGCCGTACTGGTGGATCAGCACGCCCGCCTCATCCAGCCGGTCATAGGCGTTGCCGCCGATGTGGTCCCGGCGCTCCAGCACCAGGACCCGCTTTCCGCCCCGCTCAGCCAGCTCCCGGGCACACACCGCGCCGGCATAGCCCGCACCCACCACCAGGGCGTCAAAATTCAATTCCAAGGGGTCTCCCACCTTTTTCTGTTTTTTGGGGACAACGCCCCATGCCGGGACAGTATATCATAAATTTCCCTGAAAGGAAATAAAGAATCGATTAAATGTGGATTGAAATGGTGCCGGACAACGGGCGCAGATATAAATTTTACGATGTAAAAATTCTTATTTACAAATATCATATAGATTGGTAATATATGGGCGGAGCCAATTTATAATTGGGGATGATTTGAAAAAATGAAGCGATTTGTCGCCGGCCTCGCACTTTTATTCCTTGCCATCACAGGCTGTTCTGCCCAGGAAGCGGCAAGCAGTACGCCGCATATATATCCCCCTCTCATTTATGTGAATGATTGTCTTTATCATGACCTAGGACGGTTCAGAGCCGTCACAAAACTGCCAGACGGATGGATATTATGGGGAGAGGTGGAGCAGCGTGTGCCCCAAACCGAGGAAATTCCAGAAGAAAATTTCACATCCAACTCTTTAGACCCGGGAACTGAGCTGTTTGCCAATGAAACGGATGACACGAAGATCTATGCAAAACTGGAGGAAAAGTATTATCTTTTGTATGAACAGGTTATAGAAGAGGATGCGGACTCCTAATGCCGCAGCGAGTCAATCACTTTAACAGATCGCTGCAACATATATTGCAGCGATCGTCCTAAAAGAGGCGGGGGGGGGGGGGGGGGGGGGGGGGGGGGGGGGGGGGGGGGGGGGGGGGG